>NZ_DATBNB010000510.1 GCF_036554565.1 Longimicrobium sp.
GGGCAGATGTCGTTCGCCGACTACTCGGCGCTGCTGGACCGCGAGCCGGCGGAGTACGACCACCTGCTCGACACCCTGACCATCAACGTCACCAAGTTCTTCCGCAACCTGGAAACGTGGAACGCGCTGGAACAGCAGGTGCTCCCAGAGCTGTTCACCGGCCGCGCGCCGGTGAAGGTGTGGAGCGCCGGCAGCGCCAGCGGAGAGGAGGCGTACACCTGCTCCATGCTGTTCCGCGACTGGCTGGCGCGGAACGGGCGTAGCCACGAGGCGGGGCGCATCCAGATCACCGGCACCGACATCGACCGGCGCAGCCTGGAGGCGGCGCGGCGGGGCGAGTACCCGGAGCTGTCGATGGCCGAGACCCCGCCCGACGCGCAGGCGCGCTGGTTCACCGGCGGGCCGCCCTGGGCGGTGAAGCCCGAGGTGAAGCAGGGCGTGGCCTTCGAGCACCGCGACCTGATCTCCGGCCAGCCGCTGGCGGGGCAGAACCTGATCTTTTGCAGGAACGTGGTGATCTACTTCGACCGAGAGATCCAGGAGCGGCTGTTCCGGCGCTTTCACGACGCGCTGGCCCCGGGCGGGTACCTGGTGATGGGCAAGGTGGAAACGCTGATCGGCGAGGCGCGGCTGCTGTTCAAGCCCGTCAACAACCGCGAGCGCATCTTCCGCAGGCCCCCCGAATGAACGGCCGCGCGAGCGCCACCACCTACGTGAAGGTGGCCCAGCACGCCGTCGGAGGCCCTGAGGACCTGCTGGTGACCCTGGGCCTGGGCTCGTGCGTGGCCATTCTCCTTCACGACCCCGACGCCCGCGTGGGGGGGATGGCGCACGTGCTTCTCCCCGAGCCGGCGCTTTCGCGCGACCGCAGCAACGAGAGCAAGTTCGCCACGACGGCGGTGCCCCTCCTGGTGCGCGAGATGGCCCGGCGCGGCGCCCGGCCGGGGCGGCTGCAGGCGCGGCTGGTGGGGGGCGCGGCCATGTTCCAGACGCTGATGGTGCCGGGCACGCTGAACATGGGCGAACGCAACGTCCGCGCGGCCCGCGAGGCGCTGGAGCGCGCGGGGATTCCCGTGCTCAGCGAGAACGTGGGCGGCGACTACGGGCGGTCGGTTCGCTTCGCCGTGGGCCAGGGGCGCACGACCGTGAGCTCGGTTGGAAAGCCCGATGTCGTTCTCTGACCGGCGCCCGCAGACCGTCCTGGTCGTGGACGACAGCGCCTTCATGCGGCGCGTCATCACCGACATCCTTTCGCGCACCGACGAGTTTCGCGTCGTGGGCACCGCGCGCGACGGGCACGACGCCCTGCGCAAGGTGCACCAGCTGGAGCCGGACCTGGTGACCATGGACGTGGAGATGCCCGGGCTGGACGGGCTCTCCGCGCTGGGCTACATCATGAGCGAGACGCCGCGCCCGGTGGTCATGCTTTCCGCCTATACGACGGAGGGCGGCGAAGCGACCATGCGGGCGCTGGACTACGGCGCGGTGGATTTCGTCGCCAAGCCGTCCGGCACCATCTCGCTTAACCTGGACACGGTCGCCGACCGGCTGCTGGACGCGTTGCGCGCCGCCGCCGCCGCCAACCTGTCCGTGCTGCCGGTGCAGATGCGCCGGTCCGCCCTGCGCCCCGCGCCGGCCGCCGCGCCGGGCCGGGGTTCGCTGTCGATGCCCGTGGCGCCGCCGGTCGCGCCTGCCGCCGACGTCGTGCCCGCCGCGCCCGCCGCGCCCCGCGTTCCCGCGGCGCACGAGACGGCGGCGGACCTCGCGGTGGTGGTGGCCGCGTCCACCGGCGGTCCGCGGGCGCTGACGGAGATGATCCCCCGGCTGCGCGCTCCGCTGGGGGCTGCCGTGCTGGTGGTGCAGCACATGCCGCCGCGCTTCACCCGTTCGCTGGCGGAGCGGATCGACGGCATGTCGGAGCTGGCGGTGAGCGAGGCGGTGGACGGCGAGCCGGTGCTGGCGGACCACGTGTACTTTGCCCCCGGCGACTTTCACATGCGTGTGGTGCGCGAGGGCGGGCAGGCGCGGCTGGCGCTGGACCAGGAGCCCTCGCTCTGGGGGGTGCGCCCCGCGGCGGACTACCTGTTCCGCACCGCGGCCGAGGTGTTCGGCCCGAGGACGGTGGGCGTGGTGCTTACCGGGATGGGCAAGGACGGCGCGGAGGGGCTGCGCGAGATCGTGGAGGCGGGCGGATCGGGGATCGCGCAGGACCGCGCCACGTCCGTGATCTACGGGATGCCCGCCGCGGCGGCGAAGAGCGCCGGCAGCATCATGCCGCTGGACCAGATCCACACGGGGATCGAGCGCGAGGTGGACCTGCGTCCCCGACCGGCGATCGTCGTGCGGGAGGGCGCGTGATCGCCCCGGCGCAGGAGCTGGACTTCCGCGCGCTGCTGGCCCGGGGCGAGGGGGCGCAGGTGGTGGCCTTCCGCATGGGAGGCGAGCTGCACGGGTGCGACATCCGGCTGGTGGAGGAGGTGGTGACCAGGCAGCGCATCCATCCGCTTCCCGACGTGCCGCCGCACCTGCTGGGGATGATCCTGCTGCGCGGGGAGATGGTGCCCGTCGTCGACGTTTCCGCCGCGCTGGGGCTTTCGCTCTCGCCCGGCGGGGCGCGGCCCATTCTGGTCGCCGGCGTAGGCGGGGCGCGGGTGGGCGTGGCGGCGGACGCCGTGCACGAGGTGATGGAGGTGCCGGCGGAGGCGCTTCGGCCGGCGCCGCACGCCGCAGGCGAGGCGTACGTGGTGGGGGTGGCCCGGCTGGCCCCCGGGCTGGTGACGTTGATCGACCTCGCGGAGCTGCTTCGCGAGCGGACCACCCTGGACACCCGGACAGCATGAGGAACGTTCGTCAGGCGGCGGTGCCGCAGGTGCAGCTGGTCACCTTCAGCGTGGGCGGCGAGGAGTTCGGGCTGGACGTATTCTCGGTGCACGAGATCCTGAGCTACCAGGCGGTGACGCCCGTGCCCCGCGCCCCGGCGTTCGTGGAGGGAGTGCTGGACGTGCGCGGCTCCGTGGTCCCCGTGGTGGACCTGCGCCGCCGCTTCGAGGTGGCGGAGGCCGGCTACGACGACGAGACGCGCATCGTGCTGGTGGAGTTCGCCGGCGAGCGGCTGGGGCTGGTGGTGGACAGCGTCACGGAGGTGCTGCGTGCGCCGGAAACCTCCATCTCCGCCCCCCCGGCGTACATCAAGGGGCTTTCCGCGGAGTTCATCCGCGGCATCGTGCGGCACAACGGGCGGCTGATCATTCTGATGGACCTGGACCGCATCCTGAGCAGCGAGGAGCGCATCGCCCTGGAAAGCGCGGACCTGCAGGCGGCGGAAGGGGTGGCGGAGGGGGCATGACCTCGCGGGAGCTGCTGGACGCGTTTCTGGCCCGCTACGGCCGGATCGAGGGCGAGCTGGAAACGGCGGGCGCGGCGGACCGCGAGCGCCTGCGTGGCGAGATCGTGGCGCTGTTCCGCGAAACGGAGACGGCGCTGGACGAGCTGGCCGCCTTCAAGGAGCGCATCCGGGCGCTGGTGGAGCGCTACAAGTCGCTTCCCCCGCCTCCCGCCCCGGCGCAGCAGCACACCATCGTGTCCGACCACATCGGCAGCAGCACGTACATCGAGCGCGGGTGGACGGCCATCGCCTCGGGCGACGCCAAGCGCGCGGTGAAGGAGCTGGAGCGCGCGCTGGAGCTGGCGCCCAACGATCCGCACGCCGAAAGCCTGCTGGGGTGGGCGCAGATGCTGCGCGAGCAGTACGACGACGCGCTGATGACCTACTACAAGGTGCTGATGAAGGACCCCAACAACCCGCTGGCGCGGGTGAACCTGGGGTACATCTGCCTGAAGAAGGGGATCTTCGGCGAGGCCATCGAGCACCTGAGCAAGGCCATCCGGCAGGACGCCGACCGCAAGAGCAGCCTGTACGCGCACTTCTACATGGGGCTGGTGTACCTTGAGCGCGAGATGTACGACGACGCGCGCGGCTTCTTCCGGCAGACGCTGGAGCTGGGGCCCAACATGCTGGAGGCGTGGTGGGAGATCGGGCGGGCGTACTACCTGGAGGGCAACAACGCCGCGGCGGCCGACGCCTGGCGCACGGGGCACCAGACCAACCGCTTCAACCTGTGGGGCGAGCGCTGCGGCAAGGCGCTGGCCCAGCTGGAGTCCGGCCAGCCGGTAGAGGCCGCCGGCTGATCCGCGTCCTCCTCGCGCTCCTTCCCCTGCTCACCGGCGCGTCCCCCGCGCTCGCGCAGTCCCCCCTCGACACGCTCCGCTCCGGCACGCTGCGGGTGATCCACGCCCCCCGGCACGCCGCCTTGGCCCGCGAGGTGATGGCCCGGGCCGTGGCGCCCATGCCGCTCCCGGGCTTCGGCCGCGGCGCCGCTCCCGAGTCCACTACCATCGTCCTGGCCACCAGCCCGCGTGCCTTTTCGGCGGCGACGGGCGGGCGCACCCCCGAGTGGGCGGGTGGCGTGGCCATGCCGTACGAGCGCACCATCGTCATCCCCGCCTATCCCGTCCCTGGCGTGGACCGCCGCCAGGCCGACGCCACGCTGCGCCACGAGATCGTTCACCTGGTGCTTCACGAGCGCCTGCCGGGAACCATCCCGCGCTGGTTCGACGAGGGGTACGCCGAGGTGGCGTCCGGCAGCTGGAACGCCGACGAGGCGTGGGCGCTGCGCGTGGCCTTCATGCTGGGGCGGGCGCCGCCGCTGGACTCGCTGGAGCTGGCCTGGCCGGCGGGCGAGGGGCAGGCGCGGCTGGCCTACCTGCTGAGCGCCACGATGGTGGACCACCTGCGCCGCCGCGCGGGGGAGCGCGGCTTTCAGCTGTTGCTGCACAACTGGCGGCGGCTGGGCACGCTGGACGCCGCCATCCGCGAAACCTTCGCGATGACGCCGGGGCAGCTGGAGGACGAGTGGAAGAAGGCGGTCCGCTCGCGCTACGGATGGTTGCAGATGGGTGCCAACGTGGGCGCCGTATGGGGCCTGGCGCTCCTGCTGGCGCTGGTCGCCTGGATTCCGCGGCGCCGCCGCAACCGCGCACGCGTGGCGGAGATGGAGCGCGAGTACCACATGCTCCCGGCGCCGCGCGAAGACGGCGTGAACGTGGAGTATCCCCTGGCCGAGGACGACGATTAAGGCATCGTTTTACGCCACCTCACGTGTCCACACTGTACCCTTGCGCTTCTCCCACTGCATAGTGATATTGGTCCAGAGCGTTTTCTTTCGACGGCGTGGAGGGGTCGTGAAAAGATCAGCACGGAAGAATGCGAGGCTCTCGCGGGCACGAGGTCCGACCTACCTCGGCACGACGAAGGCAAATGGCTGCCCGGCCGCCGCGGAGCCTCCGGAAGAGGTGTTTCGCGAGATGCTGCTGGCCGGCTTCGACCAGGCGTTCGGCATTGAGATCGACGACGTTTACCCCGCGAATCAGACGGACGTGGATGAAGTATATCGTTGATACACAGATGCTGGTGCGGGCGTTGCGCTCGGAAGTGGAGGCCAGGAGATACAGAACGTTTCTCACAGCCTTTTCTTCATCCGTGTACCTGTGCTCCGTCGTCGCCCAGGAACTGCTGGCCGGCAGCCGCAAGGCGGAAGCTCGGCGCCTTCGCGAATTGATTACGCGGTTCGAAAAGCTGCAGAGAACCGCCGCGCCTACCCATGCGAGTTGGAAGCGTGCGGGAGAAATCCTCTGCCGGCTACGCAGGGCGGGGTTCACGATCACGCCTTCACTGACCAACGACGTACTGATTGCCTGCACCGCCACGCAAATTGGTGCTGAAGTCATTCACGACAACGCGCGGGATTATCGCGCGATCCAGGCGAGGCTCTCGTTCCGGCATCGGACGGATTACCCGCCAGTGGCGCCGTAAGACAACCCGAGCAGCTTCTGCGGCATCCCATCGGGCGACACGACGTTGCCGCGGACGCTTCGGGGTTGACGCTTTCGCCCCGCAGCCCTAAACTTTTCGCATGTCGAGACCTGTACCTTCCAAGCCGCGGACCGTCGCTTCGGCCGCCACCGCGCCGGTTGCCGACGCCGAGAGCACGCTTCGCTTCGGGCCGCTGAACGGGGCCCTGCTGGGCATTGGCCTGGCGAGCATCGTGTACGGGTTCATGCTGCTGGCCGGGGGCAGCACCGTAGGCGCGCCGCTGCTGCTGGTGCTGGGCTTTGCCGTCCTGGTGCCGCTCGGCATCATCCTGTAGTCCGAGATCGCACGGGCGCTTAGCTCAGCTGGTTAGAGCACCGGTTTTACACACCGGGGGTCGGGGGTTCGAATCCCTCAGCGCCCATTCAGACCCAATGACGCGGGGCGAACACCAATGGTGTCCGTCCCGCTCGCTGTTTCCGCCCGCCTGCTCGTGTACCATCTTGCACCGGCGCTACGCCGCATGGCGACAGGGACCGGGCGCTCGTCCGCGATCTGCCGGATTCATTCACGTGATTTCGCGGTGTGTCCCGTCTACCTACCCGCAAGCGCCTGGTGCACGATGGCCGAGACCCCTGCGTATGAGTTCAACCGTCCCAGCCGCGTTCGCCATCACGGGACGTGGCGTGGTGGTGATAGGTGGAACCCGGTGGCAGGAGAAGGTCTTCCGGCTGCTGCATGCGGAGATTCACACGCCAGACGGGGCATTCTCCACCGGAGCGCCTGGGCGGAACACATCGGGAGGCGCCTGGATCCAGATCCCGCGGGACGAGCGAGAGGGGTTCCTGCTCGAGGCCACCGAAAAGCCGGAGGTGCCCACCGGCTCCTCGGTCCGGGATCTACCTGGCCGATCCACGCGGTCCCTGATTCGGAGCGATCCAGGCGAAGGAGTTTTCGGCGATGACGCAGGACGGGGATTTCGCGGCTCGAAACGCCTGTTCACGAATTCACCGTAGCCGACGCGTTCGCCGTGTCGGGCCGTGGGCTCATGGTGCTCGGGAAGGGCCGGTGGGCAGCGCCCGCCGCCACCCCGCTGCACGCCGAGATCCACACGCCGGACGGCCGCGTCGTCCGCGGGATGGCACGGGCCCTGGTCATGTTCAATGCTCCGGCCGCGGCCGACATGCAGGCGTTCCTGCTTCCGGACGCACAAAAACCGGAGGTTCCCGTCGGATCTGCCGTACGTCTCTTCCTCGAAGATCCACGCGCCCCCTCCGCCCGCGACGCATTGTAGCCGCAAAGAGGGGAGCCCTTCGTAGACCAATGAGCCGATGAACATGAGCCAGGAGAACTGCGACGATGGTGTGATCGCCGAGCGCGAGCTGGAAACGGCGGGAGAGCATCCGGGGCGGGTCGTGGTGCGGATGGGGATGCCGGTGCGAGTTGCGGATGGCGAATGGGGCTGCCCCTTCCAGATTCGGGGAGCCGGTGACGGACGGGTCCGGACCGCCTACGGGGTCGATGGAGTGCAGGCGCTGCAGCTTTGCATGGAGATGATCCGGGCCGATCTCGGAGCACTGCAGCGCTCCCATCGGCTGACGTGGCTTGGCGGGGACGACCTCGGCTTCTAGTCACACGTATCTGGCGGGGCAGAACGGGCCTGGCGAACCGCCGGCCCGTTCGTGCATCCATGGATCGCGCGCGCCGTAAACGAGGGCAGCGTTTCCGGCGGCATTCCATTCCGCCTCACCTCCCCGTATCTTACGCGCAGTTTCTTTCCAACTCACCGCTCTGATGATCGCCCGGCACCCGTGCAGGGCACGCCGCGTCCATGACCGATCCCGGCTTTTCAGCGCCCGCCGGGGAGGCTCCCGGGAGCGACCCCTTCCTGTCGTTCCTTGGCACCCACCCACTCCCCGCGTGGGTGCACGATCCCGCGTCGCTCCAAGTTCTGGCGGCGAACCAGGCAGCGCTGCATCTTTACGGATACGAATCCGGACGCTTTGCGCAGCTCACGCTCGGCGACCTGGACGCTGCCCCCACCCCGGCGGACCATGGCACACGCACCCACCGGCGGGCCGACGGCTCGGCGATGCGGGTGGAGCTCGCCGCCAGCGACGTACGGTACGCCGGCCGCGACGCGCGCCTGGTGACGGCGCGCGAGGCGCCGGCCGGCCCATCCGGCCAGCTCGGCGAACTGCGCTTTCGCGAGGCGCTGGAGCACGCCCCCATCGGCATGGCGCTGGTGGCGCCCGACGGGCGGTGGATGATGGTGAACCGGGCGCTCTGCCGCATCACCGGCTACTCCGAAGAAGAGCTGCTGGGGCTGGCCTTTCACGGGGTCACCCGTCCGGGCGACCTGGACGCCGACCTCGCCCAGGTGCAGGCGCTGCTGGCGGGCGAGGGCGACAGCTACGAGATGGAAAAGCGCTACGTGCGCCGCGACGGGCAGACGGTGTGGGTGCTGCTGGCCGTGGCCGTGGTGCGCGACGGCGCGGGCCAGCCGGTGCAGTTCATCGCGCAGATCCAGGACATCACGGGGCAGCGCGACGCCCGGGTGGCCCTGCGGCGCAGCGAGGCGCGGTTCCGCTCGCTCATCGAGAACGCCACCGACGTCATCACCGTGCTCGACGCCGACGGCCGCATCCGCTTCGGGAGCCCGTCGGTGAAGCGCATCCTGGGCTACGACCCCGACGAGCTGCTGGGGCGGCCCGTGACGGACTTCATCCACCCCGACGACCACGCGCACGTGCTGGAAGCGCTGGCCGAGCGCATCCGCAACCCCGGCGTGGTGCAGTCGGTGGAGCTGCGGTTCCGCCACCGGAACGGCGAATGGCGCATCCTGGCGGCGCGCGGGGCCAACCGGCTGGACGACCCCGCCGTGCGCGGAATCGTGGTCAACTCGCGCGACGTCACCGACCGCCGCCACGCCGAAGAAGAGCTGCGCCGCACGGCCGAGCACCTGCGCGAGCTGGTGGCCGCGCAGCAGGAGTTCGCCACCGCCGGGCTCAACCTGGAGCCGCTGATGGTGAGCATCGCCGCGCGTGCCCGCACGCTGACCGGGGCGGACGGCGGCGTGGTGGAGCTGCTGGAGGGCGACGAGATGGTGTACCGCGCCGCGTCGGGCACGGTGGCGCCCCACCAGGGGCTGCGGCTGCCGGTGGAGGCAAGCCTGTCGGGGCTGAGCGTGCGCACGGGCCAGGTGCTGCGCTGCGACGATTCGGAAACGGACGCGCGCGTGGCCCGTGCCGCCACGCGGCGGGTGGGCGTGCGGTCGATGCTGGTGGTGCCGCTGGCGGCCGAGGGGCGGCGGCTGGGGGTGCTGAAGGTGGTGTCGTCGCGGCCCCACGCGTTCGGCGAAGGGGAGTCCAACACCCTGTCGCTGCTGGCGGGGGTGATGTCGGCGGCCATGCGCGACGCGCTGGCGTACGAAAAGGAGCAGCGCCTGCTGGCCGCCAGCCGCGAGGCCGAGGACAAGCTGCAGTCGTACGCCCGCGAGCTGCAGCGCAGCAACCGCGAGCTGCAGGACTTTGCCTACGTGGCCTCGCACGACCTGCAGGAGCCGCTGCGAAAGATCCAGGCGTTCGGCGACCGGCTTTCGGGACGGGCCGGCGACGCGCTCGACGAGCAGGGGCGCGACTACCTGGCGCGCATGCGGAGCGCCGCCGCGCGGATGCAGGCGCTGATCCAGGACCTGCTGGCGTACTCGCGGGTGGCCACGCGGCCGCAGCCCTTCGTGCCCGTGAACCTGGACCAGGTGGCGGCCGAGGCGCTGGGTGACCTGCAGGTGCGCATCGCCTCCACCGGGGCGCAGGTGGAAATCGGCCCGCTCCCCACGGTGCAGGGAGACCTGATGCAGATGCGCCAGCTGCTGCTGAACCTGGTGGGAAACGCCGTGAAGTTCCATCGCCCCGGCGTGCCCCCGTTGGTGCGGGTGGCGGGGCGGCTGCTCGCGGCCGGCGAGGCGCCGCGGGGCGCGGAGGTGGTGTCGTGGGCGGAGGTGACGGTGCGCGACGAGGGGATCGGCTTCGACGAAAAGTACCTGGACCGCATCTTTTCGCCCTTCCAGCGCCTGCACGGGCGCGGCGAGTACGAGGGCACGGGAATGGGGCTGGCCATCTGCCGCCGCATCGCCGAGCGGCACGGCGGCACCCTCGAGGCGCACAGCCAGCCGGGACAGGGCTCCACCTTCACCATCCGCATTCCCGCCCTCCGGGCGGCGCAGCAGGAGGCCTGACCTCATGACGCCTGTGCAGGGGAGCCGCGTGTTGATCCTGATGGCCGACGACGACGCCGACGACCGGCTGCTGGCCGCCGACGCCCTGGCCGAGGCGCGGCTCAACAACGAGCTGCGCTTCGTGGAAGACGGCGAGGAGCTGATGGACTACCTGAACCGGCGCGGCCGCTGGTCGGCCCCCGGCGCCGCGCCCCGCCCCGGGCTGATCCTGCTCGACCTGAACATGCCCCGCAAGGACGGCCGCGAGGCGCTGCGCGAGATCAAGGCCCATCCCGAGCTGCGCCGCATTCCCGTGGTGGTGCTCACCACTTCACGCGCCGAAGAAGACGTGCTGCGCAGCTACGACCTGGGCGCCAGCTCGTTCATCTCCAAGCCGGTGACCTTCGACGGGCTGGTGAGCGCCATGAAGGCGCTGGGGCGCTACTACATCGAAATCGTGGAGCTCCCCCCCGCGGGCAGGGAGGGGGAATGATCCCCGAAACGCTGCGGGTGCTGCTGGTGGAGGACGACGAGGACGACTTCGTCCTCACGCGCGACCTGCTGGCCAACGCGCGGGGGGTGAAGTTCCAGCTGGAGTGGGCGCCCACGGTGGAGGAGGGGCTGGCCGCCCTCCGCGACGGGGCGTTCGATGCCGTGCTGCTGGACTTCTACCTGGGGGGCGCCAGCGGGCTGGACTTCCTGGACCGCCTGACGAGCCGCGCGGCCACCCCGCCGGTGCTGCTGCTGACCGGCGTGGGCGACGACGGGGTAGACATGGCCGCCATGCGTGCCGGCGCGGCCGACTTCCTGGTGAAGAGCGAGATCACCCCGCTGCTGCTGGAGCGGGCCGTGCGCTACGCCGTGCAGCAGCACCGCTCCGAGCAGGCGCTGCGCGAAAGCGAGGAACGCTTCCGGCAGCTGGCCGAAAACATCGGCGCCGTGTTCTGGCTGTACGACCTGGCCCAGGAGCGCACCGTGTACGTGAGCCCCGCGTACGAGCGCATCTGGGCCCGCGCCATCGACGAGCTGTACGCCCACCCCGGCGTGTGGCTGCGGTCCGTGCACCCCGACGACGCCGAGGCGCTGGCGGGGGTCATGGGCACCGTGGAGCCGTACGAGGTGGAGTACCGCATCGTGCGCCCCGACGGCGAGGTCCGGTGGATCCGCGACCGCGGCTTTCCCATCCGCGACGCGCACGGCGCCGCCTTCCGCACGGCCGGCATCGCCGAAGACATCACCGAGCGCCGCGCCGCCCAGGACACGCTGGCCAGCCGCGAGGCGTACTTCCGCGCGCTGATGGAGAACGCGCAGGACCTGGTGGTGAGCCTGGACCTGGAGGGCAAGGTGCGCGACCACAGCCCCTCGGTGGAGCGGCTGCTGGGCTACACCTTCGACGAGCTGCACGGGCGCAACATCTTCGAGATCATCCATCCCGACGACGTGGGCGAGGTGCTGGGCGCGTTCATGTCCATCCTGGGCCAGCCGGGCGCCTCGGTCACGCGCGAGTACCGCATCCGGATGGCGGATGGCGGGTGGCGCATCCTGGAGAGCACCGGCTACAACCTGGTCGAGCACCCGGCCGTCCGCGCGGTGGTGGTGAACTCGCACGACGTGACGGCGCGGCGCCAGGCCGAAGAGGAGCTGCGCGCCAGCGAAGAGCAGCTTCGCCAGTCGCAGAAGCTGGAGGCGGTGGGGCGCCTGGCGGGCGGCATCGCGCACGACTTCAACAACCTGCTGACGGCCATCCAGGGCAACGCCGAGATGCTGCTGATGGAGGCGCCGGACACGGGGCCGCTGCGCGAAGACCTGATGGAGATCAAGCGCGCCTCCGTCCGCGCCGCGGGGCTCACCCGCCAGCTGCTGGCCTTCAGCCGCAAGCAGATGCTGGCGCCCAAGGTGCTCGACGTGAACGCCAGCGTGCGCGAGATGGAGCGCATGCTGGCCCGCCTGCTGGGCGAAGACGTCACGCTCGTCACCCGGCTGGACGCCCACGCGTCGCGGGTGAGGGCAGACCCCGGCCAATTGGAGCAGGTGATCCTGAACCTGGCGGTGAATGGGCGCGACGCCCTGCCGCTTGGCGGCACCCTGGTGATCGAGACGGCCGACGCGCGGCTGACCGAGGAAGACTCGCGCCGCTACCCGTATTCCGTGGTCCCCGGCCCGTACGTGCAGCTGACGGTGTCGGACGAGGGGGTCGGGATGCCGCCGGAGGTGCTGGCCCGCGTCTTCGAGCCGTTCTTCACCACCAAGGAGCCGGGGCACGGCACCGGGCTGGGCCTCTCGACGGTGTACGGCATCGTCAAGCAGAGCGGCGGCTACGTGTGGGTGGAAAGCGAGCCCGGCCGCGGCACCACCTTCCGGGTGTTCCTTCCCGCGGTGAACGCCGAGCCCGACCGCCTGGAGCCGGTGCTGCACGTGCTGGATGAGGCGGAGGCGCGCACGGCCACCATCCTGCTGGTGGAAGACGAGGACGCGGTGCGCACGCTGGCCCGCAAGATCCTGGAGCGCAAAGGATACGTGGTGCTCGACGCGCGCTGCCGCGCCGATGCGCGCCAGGTGTTCGAGCAGGCGGGCGGCCGCATCGACCTGCTGCTGACCGACGTGGTGATGCCCGAGGGAAGCGGCCGCGAGCTGGCCGAGGAGCTGCTGGCGGTTTCGCCGGGGCTGCGGGTGGTGTTCATGTCGGGCTACACCGACGACGCCCTGATCCGCCACGGCGTGCTGGAAAGCCGCTTCCGGCTGATCCAGAAGCCGTTCACGCCCGACGCGCTGTGGAACGCGGTGGGAGAGGCGTTGGAAAAGGGAGCTAGTGCGTGAGGGGAAGTGCGTTAGTGCGTGAGTGCGGAAGTGCGTGAGTGGATCCCTTCCGCACTAACGCACTAACGCACTAACGCACTGACGCACTGTCTTTCCGCACTGTCTTTCTTGCAGTCCGTTTGTCGTTTTGACCGACGTAAACTGGTACGCGCGTTGCCCTTATGCGGGGCAGCCGCGTGGGCGGGGTGCCTGCGCGACGTGCGTGAATCAACCGTCGGCCCACTGGGCTAAACCAACCGGAGGAACGACAGATGACGATGTACTCCACCACCCGCTTCAACGACCCGCTCGACGCGCTGTTCACCAACTTCATGGGCGGGCGGCAGGGCAACGGTGCCACGCTCATGCGTGCGCCGGAGACGGACGTCGTAGAGACCGAGCGCGAGATCCGCGTGGTCACCG
>NZ_DATBNB010000511.1 GCF_036554565.1 Longimicrobium sp.
CTGCGCGTGGCCGGTGGCCGTGTGGTGCGGGTGCAGGGCGTTGACGATGTTCTCCATGAAGGCGCCGCCGTAGCAGCTTTCCCGCACCATGGCGTCGCTCGCCTGGTCGCACGCCTCCAGCGCCATGGGCAGATGGTTCCGGTGCACCGTCACCAGCCCGTGCCCCAGGCCATGCGCGCACTGGAAGTACAGGAACGGCTTGTCGGCGTGCGGCGCGCAGAGGCCGTCCAGCACCGCCCGGCCGATGGCCTGGCCCCGGGCGCCGAGGTCCAGGAAGTAGCCCTGGACCACGCCGTGATAGCACCCCGACATCTGCGACGCGGGGCAGCCCGCGAACGTCTGCGCCACGGTTTCGGGCGATCGATACGCGGAGATGCCCAGCCCGTGCGCCAGCGAATGGGCGAGCCCCTTTACCACGGGCTCCCTGCCGGCCAGCGTGTCCAGCACCTCCATGCTCTTGCCGATCCCCGCCTGGTCGATCAACGAGACCAATGCACGCTCCACGCAGGGCCCCGCGCCGCCGGACGCGCGCCGGCACCCCTGCCACGCCCACGAGGCGATCTCGGGCGCGGGCGACTGGGCCGTCCACTCGCGCGCCTCCAGCGCCGCCGCCGGCTGGGGCGCGGCGGATGGGCGCACGGGCTGGCAGGCGGCCGCCAGGGCCAGCGCGCAGGCGGCCATCGCCGCGCGAACGGAGCCTCGGTGCATGGTGGGGGTCATGGTGGACAGGGGTGGATGATTCGGAGAGCGGCCCCGGGCATTCCGCCCGGGGCCGCTCTCGAGCGTCAGACCGGGGCCGCGGTCCCCACGAGGGATTCCAGCTCCTCGGCCCGGTGCTCCGCCGTGTGCTCGGCGACGATGCGGGCGCGGGCGGCGAGGCCGATGGCGCGGCGGTCGTCGTCGTGCGTATCGGCCAGAATGTGGACGACTTCCTCCGTGGTGGAGGGAAGCAGGATCTCCTTCCCCGGCGTGAGGAAGTGGTCGATCCCCGGCCAGCGGTCGCTGATGATGGCGGCGCCGCAGGCCGCGGCCTCGAACAGGCGGACCGACGGCGACCAGCCCGCGGCCACCATGTCGGCGCGGGTGGCGTTCAGCTGCCAGCGCGCGCTGCTGTAGAACACGGGGTGCAGCGAGGGCGGCAGGTGCGGGTTGTGGAGCACGTTCCCCGGCCACGCGGTATCAGCCGGGTACTGCGGGCCCGCGACGTAGAACTTGCGATCGGGCATCCGCCGCGCCGGCTCCAGCAGATAGCGCTCGAGCACCGGCTGCCGGTCGGGCGCGTAGGTGCCCATGTACGCCAGGTCGCTCACCAGCAGGGGATCGATCTCCGTGGGATGGTAGCGATCCACATCCACCGAGCAGTACAGCGGCCTCGCCTCGCGCGCGCCCAGCTCGCGCTCCAGCACCTCGTGCAGGAAGGGACCGCCGGTGAACGACAGGTAGCGGGTGAACAGCGGCACCTGGTCGGGGCGCAGGTACTCGGTGCCGCCCTTCCGCAGCGCGGCGACGGTCACCGGCGTGTCGATGTCGTAAAAGAACAGCGGGTCCACGCCGGCCTCGGCCAAGGCGTCGATCACCCGCGGCCCGTCCTTGACGTACGAGCCGACGATCACCGCGTCCGCCTCCTTCGCCTCGGCGATGGCGGGCGGGGCGACGGCGTTCCATTCCTCGTACAGCTTCAGGTCCACGAAGCCGGGGCGCGCCAGGTCGCGGTTGCCGCTGTACCAGGGCGCATCCCACTCGTAGAAGCTGATCTCGTGGCCGCGCTCGCTGAAGGCGCGGAGCAGGGCCCGGTACGTGGTCGCGTGACCGTTGCCCCAGCTGGACGAGATGGTCAGGCCGAATACGACCAGCTTCATACGGCGCTCCCCACCGGCGCGCGCAGGATGGCATCCATCTGCAGCGCCCGCTGTGCGTAGGTGTGGTCCGCCAGCGCGCGGCGGCGCCCCGCCTGGCCGATACGCCGGGCGTCGTCATCCGACGTTTCGCGGACGATGCGCGCCACGTCCTCGGCGCTGGCGGCCACCAGGATCTCGTCGCCGGGCGCGAAGAAGTCCTCGATGCCCTTCCACTCGTCCGTCACCTGGCAGCTCGCCGCGCCCGCCGCCTCGAACATGCGCGTGGCGGGCGACCAGCCGTTCTGCACCATGCTGTCGCGGTGGATGTTCAGCACCAGCCGCGCCGACGCATTCACCGTATTGTGCCGCGCCGTGGGCACGTGGCCCAGCGAGGTGACGTTGGCCGGCATCTCCTGCTTCCATCCCCATCCCTCGCCGCCCAGCAGGAACTTGTGCTCCGGGCAGAGCGCGGCGGCGCGGAAGAAGAACTCCTGTACGCGCGATTCCCGGTCCGGCAGGCGGTTGCCCATGAACAGGATGTCGTACTCCACCTCCACGCCCTCCACCGGCCGGTGCTCGTCGGGATCCAGCGCGTTGTAGATGGGCGTGCAGGCGCGAGCGCCCCAGCTCTCGTATTCGTCGACGACGGGCGGTCCGCCGCCGTAGGTGAACACGTGGTCGTAGCGGGGGATGCAGGCGCGGAACGGGTCCGCCTCGTCCGCGGCGATGCGGCTGAGCGTCGCGGGCGCGTCCACGTCCAGGAACGCCGTCATCACCGTGCCGCCGGAGCGCGCGGCGACCGCCTCCTCCAGCTCCGCGTCCCACACGCCGACGCCGCTGCACTTGATCACCCAGTCGCTCTCGGCGAACCCCTGCTCGATCAGCGCGTCGCGCTCCGCTTCCGTCGAGTAGACGATCACCCGGGCGTAGGGCGGATCGTCCTTGAGATCGCGGTTCTTCTGGCGATCGTACGCGTCCGGCTCGCAGAAGGTGACCTGGTGCCCCAGCCCGTGCAGCGCGCGGATCAGCCCGCGATAGTAGGTAGCGGCGCCGTTCCAGTACGAAGAGACCAGGGACGAGCCGAAGAAGGTCAGGTGCATGCCGCCTCCGTGGTGGCGAGGGTGCCCGCGGCCCCGGCGCTCGCCAGTTCGCCGACGATGTCCAGCAGCTGGGCCGCGCGGTGG
>NZ_DATBNB010000512.1 GCF_036554565.1 Longimicrobium sp.
GCGCCGGTGCCGGGCCTGGCCGGGACTCTCGGCGAAGGCGAGCCCGGCCTGCCGGAGGGGACGCTCGTGGGGCCGTACCGCATCGTCCGCGCGCTGGCGAGCGGCGGCATGGGCACGGTGTACCTGGCGGAGCGCGACGACCCCCGGCTGCGGCAGCGCGTCGCGTTGAAGATGGTGCGCCAGGGGCTGCACGCCGACTACCTGGTCCGCCGCTTCCTGGAAGAGCGGCAGATCCTCGCCTCGCTGGAGCACCCCGGCATCGCCCGGCTGATGGACGGCGCCGTGACGCCGGAGGGCGTGCCGTGGTTCGCCATGGAGTACGTCGAAGGCATTCCGCTGGATGAGCATTGCGACCGGCATCGCCTGGGCGTGGACGAGCGGCTGCGGCTGTTCGCGCAGGTGTGCGACGCCGTGCAGTACGCGCACCGCAACCTGGTGGCGCACCGCGACCTGAAGCCCTCCAACATCCTGGTCACCGAATCCGGCCAGCCCAAGCTCCTGGACTTCGGCATCGCGCGGCTGGTGGCGGGCGGCGCCCCGGCTGCGGACGACCGCACCGGCATCGGACCGCGGCTGCTCACCCCCGAGTACGCCAGCCCCGAACAGCTGCGCGGCGAGCCCGTCTCCACCGCCACGGACGTCTATTCGCTCGGCGTCATCCTCTACCAGCTTCTCACCGGCCAGCGTCCCTACCGTCCCCGTGGCGAGTCGCCCTGGGAGCTGCCGGGTGCGCTGCTCGGCGCGCCCGAACGCCCATCCGCCGTCGCCGGGGCAGGGGAGGACGCCGGCGAGGCAGCCGCCGCGCGGGGGACCACGCCGGCGCGGCTGGCGCGGCGGTTGGCGGGGGACCTGGATGCCATTGTCCTCAAGGCCATGCGGCCGGAGCCCGGGCAGCGCTACGCCACGGCGGAGCAGCTCGCCGCGGACCTGCGGCGCCACGCCGCGGGGCTGCCCGTGGGAGCGCGGGCGGACACGCGCTGGTATCGGGTGAGAAAGTTCGTCAGCCGTCATCGCGCGGGCGTCGCCGCCTCCGCCGCCGCCCTGGTCCTGCTGATGGGCTTCGCCGTGGTGACGCGGGTGCAGGCCATGCGCATCGCGGCGGAGCGCGACCGGGCGCAGCAGGTGGAATCCTTTCTCCTGGGCCTCTTCGACCGCTCCAACCTGTACCAGGGAAGCACGCGGGCCGTCACCGTGCGCGACCTGCTGGACCGCGGCGCGGCCGACATCGCGGACGTGCGCCAACCCGAGGTGCGGTGGCGGCTGCAGCTTGCCTTGGGCCACGCCTACTACGGCCAGGGCGACTACGGCCGCGCCATCGCGCTGATGGACTCGTCCTATGCGGCGCTGCGGAAGCTGCGCGGCGAGCGCCACCAGGAAACCATCGCCATCGCCAACCAGCTCGGCAACGTGCTGCGCGTCGCCGGGCGATACGACCGGGCGCAGGCGCTGTACCGGGTGATCCTGGATGCGCGCCGGCGCGCGCTGGGGAGCGGCAGCGTGGAGGTGGCGCGCTCGCTGAACGGGCTGGCGATGGTGCTGCGGATGCAGGGCCGCTACGCCGAAGCCGAGAGACTGCTGCGCGAGGCGCTGACCATCGATCGAGCGCACTCCGGGGACGCCCCCTCCGGTCTGCCGCAGACGCTGAACAACCTGGGCCACGTGATGCGCGAGAGCGGCCGGCTGAGCGAAGCCGAGGCGCTGCACCGGGAGTCGCTGGCCGTCCGCCGCGCCGTGTGGGGCCCCGAGCACTTCGAGGTGACCGTCAGCCTCGCGAACTTGGCGGGCGTGCTGCGCGACCGCGGCGACCACGCTGGGGCCGACACGCTGTACCGCCAGGTGCTGGCGCTGCGCCGCCGCCTGGCGGGCGAGGAGCACCCGGACCTGGCGATGGACCGCGCCGGCTACGCCCAGCTCCTTCACCTTCGTGGCGACCTCGCGGGCGCGGAAGCCCTGTATCGGCGCGCGCTCGGCGTGCAGCGCCGGGTGCTGCCCCCCGGCCACGCGCTGACCGCTACGACCCTCACCGGGCTCGGCGCGCTCCTCGTGGACCGGAACCGCCCCGCCGGAGCGCTTCCCCTGCTGGAGGAAGCGCTCGCGGCGCGGCGGGCCGCGCTGCCGCCCGGCCACTGGTACGTCGCGGAAACGGAGAGCGCGCTCGGCGCCTGCCTCTCCGCCCTCGGCCGCCGGGCCGAAGCCGCGCCGCTGCTGTTGCGAAGCGCCTCTGTCCTCGAAACCGCCCTCGGCCCCGAAAGCACCCTGGCCCGCGCCGCCCGCCAGCGGATCGACGATCACCGGCTGCGGGCGGGGCTGGGGAACGCCGGCACCGGCTGAGACACCGGAGCTACAGGTTCTGGCCGCCGGAGACCTCCACGCGGACGCCGTTCATCCACCGCATGCCGTCCGACAGGAGCGAGGCGGCCGCCGCGCCGATGTCGTCCGCCTCCCCCACCCGGCCCAGCGGGATCGTCGAAGCGACGTGGCGGTTCACCTCGGGGACGTCGCGCACCGCTCCGCCGGCGAAGTCGGTGGCGATGGCGCCCGGGGCGATCACGTTGGCGGTGATCCCCCGCGGGCCGAGTTCGCGCGCCAGGTAGCGGGTGAGGACCTCCACCCCGCCCTTGGCGGCGGCGTAGGCGGCGTACCCCGGCAGGGCGAAGCGCGCGAGGCCCGTCGAAACGTTCAGGATCCGCCCGCCGTCGGCCATCATCGGCAAAAGCCGCTGCGTCAGGAAGAAGGGGCCTTTCAGGTGAACGGCCAGCAGTTCGTCGAACTGTGCCTCGGTGGTGTCGGCAACGCTCGCGTGCACTCCCATTCCCGCGTTGTTCACCAGGAAGTCGAAGTCGCCGCGGCCGAACCGGTCGCGCAGCGTTCCGGCCAGCACTTCGGCGAATGCGGCGAAGGTGTCGCTGCGTCCCACGTCCAGCGGAAGCATGGCGGCGCGGCGGCCGCGGGATTCCACTTCGCGCGCCACGGCCTCTGCCTCGTCGCGGTTCTGCCGATAGGTTCCCACCACGTCCACGCCGGCCTCCGCCAGGTGCAGCGCCATGCTGCGCCCCAGCCCCCGGCTTGCGCCCGTGATCACGGCGATCCTGGTATTCATGGAGAGCCATCCTTGTTCTGGTGCCGAGCAAGCATCGCGTGTTCACGCTTGCGGCCTCAAGGATACTCCATTACTCTCCGTTGGGAAGAAGGCACCCGAAAGTGCTATACGCACCCCGAGGAGAGTGTTCGATGACGCAGGCTTCTCCAGCCGCCGAGCCGCACGAGGGCCAGGTAGACGCACGTGTCGAGGCGCTCGTGCAGGACCTGATCGGCCGGGTCGCGGACAAGTGGACGATGCTGATCCTGGAAGTGCTGGCGGAGCACGGCACGGTGCGGTTCACCCGGCTGGGCACCCTCGTGGGAGGGATCAGCCAGAAGATGCTGACGCAGACGCTACGGCAGATGGAGCGCGAGGGGCTGCTGACGCGCACCGTTCATCCGGTGGTGCCCCCGCGCGTGGAGTATGCGCTCACCCCGCTGGGGTTGAGCCTGGGGGAGGCGTTCTGCGGAGTCTGGATGTGGGCGGCCCGGCACCTGGAGGAGGTGGAGCGCGCCCGCGAA
>NZ_DATBNB010000513.1 GCF_036554565.1 Longimicrobium sp.
TCGTTCTCGGCGTAGCGTGGCTCGGCGAGGGTGCGGGGGGTGCCGCCGCCCGACGCGGGGGCGATCACCAGGTCGCTCTCCTGCTGGTAGTCGGGGTGCTGCCCCGCCGCGGGCGGGCCGGCGCTGTACACCAGCGAGTCCCCGCGTGGCGTCCACTCAGGCGCGCCGATGCCGTACGCGGCGCGGGTGATCTGCACTGGCCGCGCGCCCTGCCGCACGTCCACCACGTACACCTGCCCGTACCGCTCTTCCTCGATGGAGGTTTCGCCCAGGTAGTCCAGCCGGGTGACCACCCGCGGGTCCTGCTCGCCGGCGTTGGCGGCCAGCAGGGCACGGATGGAGGCGAGGGCCGCCTGCCGGTCGCGGTGGATGTTGCGCACCGCCGCCCCGTCTACCCGCTTGCGCGCCGAGTCTGCCCGCACGGAATCGGCGGCCGCGGCCGAGTCGGTAGCCGCCAGCTGCTGCGGCGTGAGCTGCGACATGAAGGCGATGCGGCGCGAGTCGGGCGACCACACGGGGCCGCCGGCGCCGGTGGCCAGGCTGGTCAGCGGCCACGCCTCGCCGCCTTCGGCCAGGGGAAGGATCCACACCTGGCCGCGTCCGCCCTGCCGCGCCTGGCTGAACGCCAGCATCCGCCCGTCCGGCGAAAACCGCGGCGCGCCGATGGCGGCGGCGTTGGTCCACGTCAGCCGGCGCAGCCCCGTGCCGTCGGTGTTGGCGATCCACAGGTCGCGCCGGTAGCGGTTCTCGGCCGAGTCCACCTCCGTCTGCACGAACGCGACGCGCCGCCCGTCCGGCGAAAGCGCCACGCCGCCCGCCGTGCGCATCTGGTACAGGTCCAGCGCGGTCAGGGGCCGCCTCTCCTGCGCGGCACCGGGGCTGGCCGCGAGCGCCGCGCCCGCCAGGGCCGCGAGAACAGGAATACGGATACGCATGATCGTCCGGGGTTCTGGTTGTCGCCGCCAAGGAGCACGCCGCGGCCTGGCGCCCAAGCTGCCGAGCGCTCGCCCCACGCCGCAAGGGCGCCCTCACCCGGCCGCGCTGGCACGCGTGCCACCCTCTCCCACAAACAGCGTGGGAGAGGGGGTACACTTCGGAAGGGGGTGCGGCGGCGAACACGGAGCCCAGGCCTCGGCCTGCTGGGGCGACTGAAGTCGCGGCAACAAAGGCCCAAAGTCCGCCTTCGCGGACTGCACGCGTGGTCGGGTGCGCCAGGCCAGCCGAAGCGCATATTAGGTCTCCCCCTCCCCTGCGCAGCGGGGGTAGGGGGCCGGGGGGAGGGGGCTCCCAGAGGCATGCACCGGCACCCTCCGAAGCGAAATCGAAGATCTCCTCTCGCCCGCGCTGTTTGCGGGTGAGGGGCCCCCCGCGAAATGCATCTCCCGAGTGGCCGCTCCGCATCCTGACACATCCTTCTGTAGCAGTTTCCTGACCACGTCCGCACTGATTTGGAATGGGCCATCGCCCTGAGCAGTGCACCAGAACGGTGCGCGGTGCATCGGATCGCACCGCTTATCCAGAGTAGCCACTTATCGGTAAACCGCTTAAAACCAAGCTGTTACGCGGAAACACAAGGCGGTATCCGATTGGCGCGCTCGTTGCCTTACCCCGATGCATCACACCGAACGAGCGGACCTGTCCAATCCCGTCCAGGCGTATCGTTCACGCACCATCCCCCTGCAAGGAAAACCATGTCTCGTTACCGCATCGCAGCCGCCGGGCTGCTCACGCTGGCGGCTGCCGCCTGCGCCGACGCCCCCAACGCCCCCGAGGCGCGCCCCACCGAGATCGCCCCGCGCCAGTCGGTGTCGGACGCCGTGGTTCCCGGCGAGGTGCTGGTGAAGATGAAGCCCGGCTTCTCGATCACCGATCTGACCGGCCGCGCGGATGGACCTTCGTTCAACCGTGCCCTGGCCTCCGCCAGCCGCACCGCCGTGGTGGGTGTTGAGCGCGGCGCCGAGCGCGCCGAGGCCGAGCGCCTGATGCAGGACGAGCGCGTGGAGTACGCCGAGCCCAACTTCCTGCGCCAGCCGCTGGCTATCGACTCCCGCCTGTGGGCCTTCTACAACCCGGGCGGCATGACGGCGTACTTCAGCGATCCGGCCGACTCGCGCTACGGCCAGCCGCTTCCCGATAGCTACCGCTCGGTGGCCGACGCCGACATGGACGTCGTCGAAGGCTCGGGCGCCGGCGGCGCGCCGGTGGTCATCAGCAGCATCGACACGGGCGTCGACATGGACCACCCCGAGTTCACCGGCCGCCTGATCGCGGGCAAGGACTGGGTGACCGGCGACAACAACCCCGAGGACGAAGACGGACACGGCACGCACACCAGCGGCACCATGGCCGGCAGCACGGTCGGCGTGGCGGGTGTCTCGGGCGCCGCGGCCAACGTGAAGATCCTGGTTCAGCGCGTCTGCGGCCCCAACGGCTGCCCCACCTCGGCCATCGTCAACGCCATCTACGCGGCGGCTGACTACCCGGGCATGGTCGCCATGAACCTGTCGCTGGGCGGCAGCATCGAGTCGAAGTCCGAGAAGGACGCCATCAACTACGCCGTCAACACCAAGGGCGTGCTGGTAATCGCGGCCGCCGGCAACAGCGGCAGCGGCAAGGTGGGCTGCCCGGCCTGCGACCCGAACGCCATCTCCGTGTCGGCGCTCAACTGGAGCGGCACCCTGACCACGTACTCGCAGTACGGCAGCGGCCTCGACATCTCGGCCCCGGGTGGCCAGCTGTACAGCAACACCACCGACGAGATGGGCATCTGGAGCTCGTACATGGGCAACACCTACGAGATGCTGCAGGGCACGTCGATGGCTACGCCGAACGTGACCGGCGTCGCCGCGGTGGTC
>NZ_DATBNB010000514.1 GCF_036554565.1 Longimicrobium sp.
CCCCCCCCCCCCCCCCCCCCCCCCCCCCCCCCCCCGGCCGGGGACTGCGCAGGCGCCGTCGAACCGCACCAAAGCCCGCCAGCGTAGCCAGCCCAAGCTCCGCACCGGCGGACGCGCACCGAGCTGGCTCCCTTCCCCCACGCAGTTTGTGGGGGAAGGGTTGGGGATGGGGGGCGCCGAGGCATGCGCCGGGCCAGGTGTGACGCGAGCGAAGTTCCCGCCGTTCCCTGCGTCCGAAGAAACGCGGCTCGGGTTTTCGTGCCGCTGCCGCGCCCCGGCTGAGAAGTGCCGCAGGCTAGATCCTTCGGCCCGCGTAGTGTGTGCTACGTGCAGGTACGGTGCGCCTGGGCCGCAGGATGACAACGTTTGGTGCGCGTGCGGGCCGCTCGTGCTCCATCAAGCTTCATCATCGACAACGAACAGAACCGCGGATGCACGCCCATCCTGATCCCACGAACCGCCGGTCGCCCGCAATTCCCGCCCTGATCGGGGTCGTGCTGGCGCTGCCGTTCATCGCCATCCTCATGTATCACCCCGATGGCGCGTACGACCTGCTCGCGCTGATCCTGGCGTTCACCGGAGGCGTCTACACGGGATCGGCGCTGCGGGCGGAGGTCGCGACGCGAAAGCTGGCGATCGAGTGGGCGTTTGGCGCGCTCCTGGTCATTGTGGCGGCGCTGAGCTTCTGGTGGTCTCCCACCTGGCTGGCGGCGGGCTTCGGCGCGCATGCCGCGTGGGACGTGGCCCACCACGCGCGCCCGCCGGGCCTGGGCATCCGCCGCTGGTTTCCGCCGTTCTGCGCCGGTTTCGACATCGCCGTCGCCGCGCTCGTCCTGTTCTACGCCTAACGCTCAGGTCGCCGGGGCGAGCCGGTGGACCGTTCCCCGGTGCGAGACCACGTACAGCTCGCGCTGCGAATCTTCGCCAAAGGACGAGATGTTGCCGATGTCGGGGAGCGGATACGAGCGCTTGTCGACGGCCTGTCCGTCGGCGTAGCGGAAGCTGCGGACCCATCCCTGGCAGTAGTCGGCGTACAGGTAGTGGCCCCGCAGCGCGGGAATGGCCTGGCCGCGGTACACGAAGCCGCCGGTGATGGAGCAGCCGTCGTCGTGCGTGTACTCCAGCACGGGAAGCGTCAGCCCCTCGCGCGGGCACCCGGTGCTGGGTTCGAAGCAGTCCGACGCCTCCATCACATCCCACCCGTAGTTGACCCCCGCCTGCCCCGCCGGCACCACGTTCACCTCCTCCAGCCGGTTCTGCCCCACGTCGGCCACGTACAGCAGCTTGGCCGTGTGATCGAACGAAAACCGCCACGGGTTGCGCATCCCTAGCGCCCAGATCTCGCCGCGCCCGCCGGACTTCCCGGCGTACGGGTTGCCGGCGGGCATTCCGTACGGCTGCACGGCGTCGACGTCGATGCGCAGCAGCTTGCCCAGCAGCTGCAGCGGGTCCTGCCCGGCCTCTTCCGGGTCGCCGCCGCCGCCCCCGTCGCCCATGCCCACGTACAGCATGCCGTCCGGCCCGAACGCCACCAGGCCGCCGTTGTGGTTGCTGTACGGCTGGCGGACGTGCAGCACCAGCGACGCCGACGCCGGATCCGCCACGTTCCGGTCGGCGGACACGC
>NZ_DATBNB010000515.1 GCF_036554565.1 Longimicrobium sp.
TGCGGCTGGCACAGAACTACCGCCTGATCGCCACCTTCAACGACAGCGTGCTCGTCGGCAAGCCGATGCGGCTCCGGGCGTACCGGGTCACCTCCGTCAACGGCCGGCCCTGGGCCGATTCGGCGCCGCACTTTCCCGGCCCCACGTTCCGCGTGAGCCAGGGAGATTCGGTGCGCATCAGGCTGGTGAACAACCTGCCGCCGGGTGATTCCACGAGGTGCCTCCCAATGCAGGTCGGCGGGCATCAGGACACGCCGCCCGACTGCTTTCACGGGTTCAACTACACCAACATCCACTACCACGGATTCCACGTCTCGCCGAGCCCCAACGCCGACGACGTGCTGATGCAGATCGCGCCGGGCGACAGCTTTCAGTACGCGTTCCGCATTCCGGCCAACCAGTCACCCGGCACGCACTGGTACCATCCGCACAAGCACGGGTCGGTGGCCATCCAGGTGGCGAACGGGATGTCGGGGGCGTTCGAGGTGGTCGGGGCCAGCGGGGGCCTGGACTCGGTGCAGGCCGCCAACCGCATCACCGAGAGACTGCTGGCTTTCCAGCAGGTCACCGACACCCTGAACCTGATGGACTCGAGCAGTGCAGGCGTGGCGTCGACCCTGGTGAACGGCCAGTTCCGGCCGCAGGTCATCATGCAGCAGGGCGAGGTTCAGCGCTGGCGGATCGTGAACGAGAACACGACCAAGACGTCCGCGTTCAGCCTCATCTTCCAGAACACGGTCGGCGGGCAGGTGCCCGCGGTGTTCGAGGTGGCGCGCGACGGAGTGACGTACGACTCGCTCAACTACGACACCATCAGCGACGAGGTGCTTCTCCTGGCCCCCGGCAATCGCCTGGACGTGCTGGTGAGAGCGCCGCAAACCGCGGGTGTGTTCCAGGCCCTCATCACCCACGTGGAGCATGTGGAGCCGGACGACCGGTCCCGGAAGCGCCTGCGGCTGGGCGCCGGCACCGGCCGCGCGGCCGTCGGTCCGCCGCCGAACACGACCCCGGTGCTGTCGGTGCGAGTGGTTCCCACGACCGGGCCGGTGACCTCTACCCTTCCGACGACCCTGCCTTCCCTGGGAGGGTTCCTCGCCAACATTCCGGGGCCGCTGGACCCCACGCGCATCTCCCCGGACAGCATGGAGGTCGTGGTGTTCTCGGCCGGTGGCGGCCCGGGCAGTGCTCCTCCGTTCTATCTCGGAACGGAGCTGGCTCCGCTGCGGCAGTTCCATCCGGACTCGGTGTACGTTCCCACGACGGGGATCTCCGCCCAGAGCGTCGAGCGCCCGATGAACCTGAGCGGCACCCAGACCTGGCGGGTGGTGAATACGGACCGGCGCACCAACCACCCGTTCCACATCCACATCAACCCGTTCCAGGTGGTGTACGTGTATGCGCCCAGCGCGACGGACCAGTACAGGGCGCTGTACGACCGGCTGAACGATGCCGCGCAGATCGGCAAGCCCATCTGGCTGGACGTGCTTCCGCTGCCGCAGGCCACCGCCGCGGGCACGCAAGGGTACGCCATCATCCGGCAGCAGTACGAGGACTTCCCGGGCTGGTACGTGATGCACTGCCACATCCTGGGCCACGAAGAGCGGGGGATGATGCAGGTGCTGCAGGTGGTGGCGCCCGGCGACACCGTCCGGCCACCGCCGTCGTGGGTCACCAACCCCACGGAGTCGGGCACCGCCGCGCATCGGCACTAGCCTCGAATCGGAGGCACTGACGAAAGAGAGCCGCGGGGGGAGCGATCCCTCCGCGGCTCTTCCGTTGTGCGTGCAACGTCTCGTGGGTCAGGCCGGACTCGCGCCTTCTTCGTACAGCGTGACGGCGCTGGCCTTCACCAGCAGGTAGAGGCCTGTGCCCGGGGTTACGTGAAGGTCCGCCAACGCGTCGGCGGTGACCTCGGCCACCAGCGCGGGCGCGCCCTCGGCGACGTGCACGGTCACCAGCCGCGACGCCCCCACCTGCTGCACGCGCTCCACCCGCGCGGGAACGGCGTTGCGGGCGGACAGGCCGGGGGGCGGCTGCAGCGCCAAGGTGATCTCGTCCGCGGGAATGCCCACCAGGAGCGCGCTTCCCGGGGCCAGTCCGGAGCGGTGCACGGTGAGCAGCGGGCCCTCAGCCCCGCCGCCCAGGCGCACCACGCTCACCCCGTCGCGCGTCTCCACCACGGACGCGGGGATCACGTTCTGGAAGCCCTCCACCTCTCCCTCGCCCAGCGAAAACACCTCGGGCCGGGTCAGCACGGCGCGGGGCTCGCCGCGTGCGACGATGCGGCCCTCGTTCAGCACCACGAGATCGTCGCAGAGCGCCTGCACCTCCACCGGGTCGTGCGACACGAGGAGCATGGGGAGGGCGAACTCGTCGCGCACGCGGCGGAGGAAGGGGAGCACCTTGCGGCGCAGCGCCGCGTCCAGAGATGCCAGCGGCTCGTCCAGCAGCAACAGCTTCGGCCCGGAGCAGAGCGCCCGTCCCAGCGCCACCCGCTGCCGTTCGCCGCCGGACAGCGTCGACGGCGCGCGGGAGAGAAGCGGCTGCAGCCCCAGCACCTTCACCACGCCGTCGAGCGTGGCGTCCACGTCGCCCGCACCGCGCCGGGCGCGGCCGTGTCCCGCCCGCAGGTTGCCCAGCACGTCCAGGTGGGGAAAGAGCAGGCTGTCCTGCGGCACGTAGCCGATCCCCCGCCCTTC
>NZ_DATBNB010000516.1 GCF_036554565.1 Longimicrobium sp.
CTAGACACCGCGGAAGCTTGGTACCGTAAGAGCTTGGTGATCGCGGAAGGGCTGGAGAATCGCCCAGTTATGGCTACTAGTCTTAGTCAACTAGGGATGCTCCTGCGCGAGCAAGGGGACTACGAAGCTTCAATGTCGGCAACCCTTACCGCACTGCACATCTATCTAGAACTCGGGTCCAATGATGCCGCTGCGGGATTCCACAGTCTCCGGATGCTCCACGAGGCAGTGGGACAAGAGCGTTTCGTAGAGTTGTGGGGAGTTGTGCACGGGTCTGACACATTGCTAAACCGGGTGCTCAAACTCTTCGGTCAGACGTCTAACCTAAGCGAGGAGCCCGGTTCGTAGGCGAACCCGCCGACCAATCCGCGCATCGGAGTTGCGCGGCGATCTACGCTGCCCAGCCAGCGCGGTCATGCTGGCCAGATCAGCTCGGGAGCGGGCGGCCCCCGGACGATTCTTTTACAATCGGAGACGAATGAACGGGAATGATCGTGAGGTGATCCTGCGGATTGCGACGCACTACGCCGCGACCGGTACAGATGCTGACGCGGTACGCGCAGCCGGTCTGGTGGCAGCGCACGGGGGAGATTTGGCGCACGCTCTGGCGGACCTGGTTCCGACGACAGCACGGTTTGGGCCGGGCACCTTGCTCGATCGGCTGAAAACCGAGGCATGTGCTGCACTCTTGGGAGAGAAGGATTTAGTGCCGCGTTTGGAGGATCTACGGAACCAAGTCATTGGCAACGCCGTAGGACAGGTCGCCACTGCGGCTGCACTGCTCAGCGGCCTCACCGGTTGGCAGACGCCAGTAGCGGTGATTGTATTCCTCTATATGGTCCCCATTGGGGTGAGGGCCGTGTGCGCAGCCCCAGAGCAGATCTAAGCCATGGCTTGACTCTCGAGAGATTCGCGCGATCAAGCACCTGCGCGGGAGGAAAACGATGGGACCCGGCATTCTGACTCCGTATCATCCGGCGTAGCGACGCCGCCTTGTCTTCGGCATCCATTCGGTGTACATTGTGTGCGGAAGAAGGCTCCCCACACCAGCCGGACGGTCCCGAGATGCAGCTGGTTCAGCTCCGCGGGCGCGGCACCGCGCACAATCCCAAGAACCGGTTCGAGTCGGCCGAGTACGTCCCCGACGACGAGGCGTACGACCCCGACGAGCCCGGCCCGCGCACGCAGTTGATGCGCGACCACACGCGCGGCATCATCACGCGCAACGACAGCCCCGACGTGCCGTTCGAGACCAGCCTGAACCCGTACCGCGGCTGCGAGCACGGCTGCGTTTATTGCTTCGCCCGGCCCACGCACGAGTACCTGGGCTTCTCGTCGGGGCTGGACTTCGAGACGAAGATCCTGGTGAAGCACGACGCGCCCGAGCTGCTGCGCAAGGAACTGCAGTCGCCCCGGTGGAAGCCGCAGCCCATCGCCATCAGCGGCGTCACCGACCCGTATCAGCCGGCGGAGCGCAAGCTGGGGATCACCCGCCAGTGCCTGGAAGTGCTGGCCGAGTTCCGCAACCCGGTGGGCATCGTCACCAAGAACCACCTGGTCACGCGCGACGCCGACCTTCTGGGCGAGCTTGCGTCGTATGGCGCCGCCGTCGTCAACATCTCGGTAACCACACTCGACGAAAAGCTGCAGCGGGTGATGGAGCCGCGCGCCAGCACCCCCGCGCGCAGGCTGGAGGCCATCCGCGTGCTCTCCGCCGCCGGGATCCCCGTGCGCGTGCTGATCGCCCCCGTCGTCCCCGGGCTCACGGACCACGAGATGCCGGCCATCGCCGCCGCCGCCGCCGAGGCGGGCGCCACCGCGGCCGGCTACATCCCGCTGCGGCTGCCGTTCGCGCTCAAGGAATTGTTCGAAACCTGGCTTGCCACAAACTTCCCGGATCGCAAGGACAAGGTGCTCAACCGCATCCGCGCCATCCGCGGGGGCAAGCTGTACGATCCGCAGTGGGGCACCCGCATGCGGGGCGAGGGGATCTTCGCGGTGCAGATGGGGGCGCTGTTCGCCACCGCCTGCCGCAAGTCAGGCCTCACGGAAGAGCTGCCTCCCCTGTCTACGGCCGGCTTCCACCGGCCGCACCCCGCCGGGCAGATGGGACTCTTCGACTGACCTGAACCGCCTCGCCCGGGCTCGACCCGCTTCCGAGCGGCGTCCGGAATCCGGACAGGAGGAATTTCGGAGCCACGGCGCGCGGTTTCGGCGAATCGCGCGCGACGCCGTACGAAATCCGGACGCAGACCGGCGCGTTCGCCGGGCGTCGCAAATCTCGTAAATCGCACTGTAACAACGACTTACATCACCGCTGCTTCACGGCACCCGGTTCGCACAGGGAGAGGGCACACGACCACCCTCCCCTGCCCGGATGCCCATCATGTACGCCGCCGCCCTGAAGTCCGCGCCTCCGTCGCATGCGCAGGTGACTGTCGCCCCGCCGCGCCTGACGCTGGTGCGCGACCAGCCCCCCGCCGCCGCGCCGCCTCCGCCCGGGGGACGGCACCTGGCGCACGTGGCCACCCTGCTACGCGTCCTCGCAGAGCACCGCGAGCAGGGCCCGGCCGCGAAGCCCGGGTCGCCTTCGCTCTTCCTGGTGCGCGAGGAGGAGGACGCGTTCTGGGAACTGGTGGGGCTGCGGGTCCGGGGACTGCCGCACCTGCTGGTGTCCGCGGTGCGCTTCGCCCGGCAGGCCGCCGCGGGGCAGCCGCACGCGCGCCGGTCGCTGTGCCACTACCTGTGTGCGCCCCCCAAGGAGCTGGGGCTGTCGCGGATTGCGCGGCCCTCGCACCTGGTGGAGCTCCTGATGCCCTCGGCCGACGAAACCATCCCCGAGTTCCAGGCGCGGATGCAGGGGGGCGAGACACCCCGGTCCATGTTCCTGGACGTGGACTCGGTGGACTACGCATTCGACTTCCGCACGGCGAACCCCTCGGTAGACCGCGGGCGCCTTCCGGGCAACCACACGCCCGAGTGCCACCTGTTCCGCACCGCCGAAGGGCACGTGCTGTCGGGGATGTCGCACGGGCTGCACGCCAAGCTGCACGGTGACCAGTCGTTCGTGGTGCTGCGCGATGCCGTGCAGCACGGCCCCGGCGGCGACCGCGTGCTTCCCACGCTGGTGCTTCACCGCCGGCTGGTGAGCGCCGACGCGCGCCTGGACGCCGATGGCCCGGCGCCGTGGCTGCAATCCGTTCCCCCGTTCGTGCGGAGCATGGCGCACCCGCGCTTCCTGCTGGCGCCCGATGCGCGCCCCTGACGGCAAGGTACGAGACGACGAGACCCCGGACGGCCGCGCCGCCCGGGGTCTCCACGCATCCCACCACTTTCGCACTCCCGCACTTTCCCACTCTCAGGGAGGCGCCTGGTTCACGATCACCAGCTTCTGCCAGATCTTGACGCACAACCCGGTGGTGAGCGTTTCCACCTCGTCCACCGCGGCCAGCACCACGGGGTCATCCAAGGTCTGCGCGTACAGCGCGGCCAACTTGCTGTTCAAAGCCAGCATCTCGCTGCAGTAGTCCAGGTACCGCGCCAGTTCGAACCGCGTCAGCGTGCGGGTGGGCGAGGATGGGGTATCCTGGGCGGGGCTGCCCCGCAGGTGGCGGTCGGGGTCCTTCGTCAGCTGGTGCATGTCGACGATGTGCGCCAGGGCGCGAAGCTCCCGCAACGCCTGCAGCGCGCGCCGCCGCTTGATCCGCCCCTCCACCGTCACCAGAAACAGGACGGCCGCGCCCAGCAGGATCAGTTCGTTGATGACGGCTTCCGTGGCCTGCAGCAGGTCCAGCGTCCCCGCCCCCTCGGCGCGCACATCCAGCCGCACTGCGATCCCGGCCAGCAGCGCCATCAGCAGCAGGATCACCAGCCCCACCGCCACGCGAACCCACAGGATGGGCTCCTGCACCCAGCGCACGTTCGCCACCGTCCGCTGGGCGATCCCGAGCATTTGCAGCGCCAGGCGCGAGAGCCCGCTCGCCGGGAATCGCTCACTCACCCGGTCGCCCAGCGCCCGCACCGTTTCGATGATTCGCGACGGCTCCAGCCCCGGCACCCCGGCGTCCACCGGCAGCGCCGAGTTCGCATGCGCAGTGCCGGAGTTGGACGATGGCGGGACGGAATTGGACATCGGGAAGCGCGTGCGGGCTGTCTCTGGATTGCGGCGGACGAACGACAGGATAGGCAGCGAAACCGCCCGACGGCAAGCAGGCAACGCGGGAAGGCTGACGGGGGCGCACGATCACCTGTGCGCCCCCGGTTCGCCTTTTGTGGCACAAGCCCTACCACCCTGGTGGAAGTCCCGGTGGGTCCTTGATGTATTCGCCAATGGAGTATCCGATCACCGCACCCGCCAGGATGCCGATCAGGTCTCCCATCTCGCACCCGCCACCGCACGCGATCCGGGTCACGGCGAAGCCCACCGCGGCCCCGGCGAACACCCCGATCACCGGCGCCGCACTCCTCGGAAGCGCTTCACCCTGCGTTTCCTGATCGCTCGCCTTCGCGGGCCAGGAGCTCGTCACCTCGCATCGCAGGCAGGTCACAGGCGCCGGGAGCCTGGGGGGCCCGGTGGGCGTATCGTGCGCGGCCGGCGAAACGGGTGGCGCCTGGGACTGCCCCGCCGCGGGCGCGGCAACGAAGAGGAGCAGGAACATCGCCGCACATCGTACGTGAACGATCCTCGTCATCGCGTCCCCTCCGCAGGGCCAGCCGCTCATTCAGGGCAGCGGTAGCCGTACACGAAGCGGTTCCCCAAAACGTACGCGTGCCTGCCGTCCGAGGCGAACTTGCTGATCATCAGCGTACTGTATCCCGGAGTGTCCTCAACAATGCTCTTCAGCAGCTTCCCGGTGCCGCGGTCCAGGACGTACAACCCACCGTCGTGCGCCAGAATCCGGCTGCCGCACAGCGCAATGCCGTCCACGCTGGCCATCAGCCGTGTCTTCCAGAACACCGCGCCCGTCCGCAGATCCATGGCCGTTACCCAGCGATCCGCCGATGACGTGTAGACGGTGTCACCCGATACCTTCGGCGGGTCGAGCGCACCGAAATACCGATCGGGATCACCCGGCGTCCGCCAGCGGGCCTCACCCGTAATGCGGTCCAGCGCTACATAGACGTTCTTCTCAAAATCGCTGAGAAGAATCCACCCCCCCGCGACAACCGGCTGATTCATGAACCAATGCCGGTCGGTACCGTTCCCTTCGGTGAATTTCCAGAGGACGGCGCCCGTGCGGCGGTCCAGAGCAAAGATGTGACCCACGGCCAGGTGGCCGTTCTCCGCCAGGTACTGCTCCACGTTCGCGTACACGGTGTCACCGGAGACTGAGACGCCGCGGACGATGCCCCGGTACTGCCATCCTGGCCCGATTTCGGTGCGCCAGAGCAGCGAACCATCCTGCACGGACAATCCGAAGATGAAGCGGTCGGTACCAAAGTAGAAGCCGTCCGCGTGCGCCGCAGTCACCCCGAGGCCGGCGATGCCGCCCGGATCGAAGCGCCACAGTTCTCGTCCGGATTCCGCATCCAGCGCGATGGCGTTCGAGCCCGCGAACAGCACTCGTCCCGCATGTACGGACACGTTCTTGGGCCCACCGAACGGGCGCTCGTAGCGCCACACCTCCGTGCCCGTCGTGCGGCTCAGCGCAACGATTGGCCCTCCCCCGTCGTAGTCGGCGTAAATGCGGTCGGCGTCCAGCCCCGGTCGAACCGGCGGGAACTCCGCCCTGACCGGCGTCCGGAAAATTTCTACCACTCCGGCGTGCGTCGGCGGGTCTGGCGTGGGCGAAACCCCATCCCCGCTGCACCCGGCGCTCGCGGCCCCCCCGAGGAGGGCCGCGGCGGAAATTCGTCGCCAGTTCACCGCTGCACCACGCCCATGGTTTCCATGGCGGCTCTAATCCGAATCAGCGACGCGGGGCTGGCCGTCTCGCCCGTGTGGCTGTCCGCCTCCGGGGGCCGGATGATGAACCGGGCGGGGGTGTAAGTCCCAGGGCCGGCCGGGTACTGCTGAGACGAGAACTGGACGAACCCGTCCGAGCGCTCGTAGTTGCGGTTCGTGATGTAGTTCCACGTGTCGTCGATACGCTCCAGCGTCGAGGACACGAAGTTGCCGATGTTGAACAGAATGGAGGCCAAGTTGTTCCAGTACGAAGACGTGTGCCAATAATTCCCGTAGTAGTTGTCGTAGCACGGGGGCCAATAGGTCCGGTATCCGGAATAACCGCACCCGACCCCGCCGCCGTACGGATACGCCTGCCACCTGAGGAACATGGCGAGATCCTGCAGGAAGATGCCCGCGCGGTACACTCGTTCCGTCGTGCGCACGTACGCCTGCCCGTCAGGGCGGCCGCCGTTCAGCAGGCGCCCGCGATGCGTGTTCGCGTCTCCCACAATCCGCATCAGCGACCAGCGGTTTCCCGCGTCGACCTCGATGCTCGCGCGCAGGAACGGCTCGTAGGTCGAATTCAGCTGGTTGACGAAGTCGGAATTCGTCCGCACGTCCTGGATCACGGGGACCAGCGTCCCCGCGACACCGTAGGTGATCTCCCCCGCGATCCGGCGAGCCGTAATCTGGGCGATAATGTCGCACATGAAAGAACCGAAGCAGTCACCCTCGACGGCGTCGCTGACGTACTCGGACACCAGGTCCGGGCCGACATCCGCCACCAGCGCTCCCCGGTGCGGCGTACCCATCGTGATCACTCCGTGCACCAGGTCGTTGCGCCGTTGCGCGAACCGGCGTGCGATCAGGCCACCCTGGCTGTGCCCGACGACGATGTTCCTGCCATGCCCGGTGGAGTTCACCTCCGCCTCGAGTTCGGTCGCCTGCTCGTCCAGCCGCTTGAAGGTCGACGTACTGAAGGCACGCTCGTGGCCGACCGCGAGTACTGATG
>NZ_DATBNB010000517.1 GCF_036554565.1 Longimicrobium sp.
TTCTTCGACAGGCTGGGCTCAGTGAAGTCCGGATGCCCGCGCCGCCAGTCGCTTTCGGGCAGGTTCGCGGCCCGCTCGCGCGTCATCGCCCCCGTCAGCAGGCCGGACTGCATGGGCGAGTAGACGATCACGCCGATGCCGTTCTGCTCGCAGAAGGGCAAAATCTCGTCTTCCACCTCCGGGTGCACGAGCGAGTACGGCGGCTGGAGCGACGTTACCGGCGCGATCTCCTGCGCCATCGTCAGCAGCCCCACGTCCCAGTTGCTGACGCCGATCCACCGCACCTTTCCCTCGCGCTGCAGCTCGGCCATGGTGCGCCAGCCTTCCTCGTTCTGCGCCGGATCGTCGTCCACCGGCCAGTGGATCTGGTACAGGTCGATGGCGTCCACCTTCAGCCGGCGCAGGCTGTCTTCGCACTCCTTGCGGATGGAATCGGCGTTGAGGTTGTTGTAGGGATCGCCCTCGCCCTCGTTCCAGCGCAGGCCGCACTTGGTGAACACCCACGGACGCGCGCCGGACCATCCCTCCAGCGCGCGCGCCACCAGCTCTTCGGAGTGGCCCAGCCCGTACACCGCGGCCGTGTCGATCCAGTTCACCCCCAGGTCCAGCGCCCGGTGGATGGCGTCGATGGCCTGCGCGTCGTCCTGCGGCCCCCACCCGAACGCCCATCCCGGCCCGCCGATGGCCCACGAGCCGAAGCCGATGGGCGTGATTTCCATGTCGCTGTTGCCGAGCTTTCTCTTCTGCATCTTCCCCATCGTCATGTACCGTCGTCCGACGCGCCCACGTTTGGGCGGCCCGCGGACCGTTGCGCGATCCGTGCCCGAACGGCACGGCGCCGCGGCGCGCCTTTCGCTGCGGAGCCCGTTCACGACAGAGATCGTGCGGTGGATGCACTCGTTCCCCAGGAGGCGTTCCGGTGAAGACTCGTTCGACGTTGATGATGGCCTGCGTGCTGGCTGCCGGGTGCGCACCACCGCAAACCGCGCCCGCCGCTACGCCGGTGGTGGCGCCGGCTGTGGCGAGGGACGCCAACCAGGCGCTGGACCAGCTGGCGGAGGCGTTCTTCGAGGCTACCCTGCCGCTGAGCCCCACATCGGCGACGGTCATCGGCGACGCGCGGTACAACGACCGGTACACGGCGGGGTTCGTCCCGGAGACCCGCGCCGCGTTCCGGGCGCTCGGGGCGGAGTACGAGGCGCGGCTGCGGGCCATCGACCGCGCCGCGCTGGACGAGGACCATCAGCTAACGTACGAGGTGTTGCGGTGGAACCTGGAGAATGTGCGCGCCTCCGAGCAGTTTCCGTCGCACCTGATGCCGCTCAACCAGTTCTTCAACTTCACCGCGTCGTTCGCGCAGATGGGGGCCGGGACGGGGCTGCACCCGTTCAAGACGGTGAAGGATTACGACGACTTCCTATCCCGCATCCAGGACTTCGAGCGCGTGGTGGATGCGTCGATCGCCAACATGCGCGAGGGCATCGCCACGGGCGTCGTGCAGCCGCGCATTCTGATGGAGCGCGCCCTGCCGCAGCTCTCGGCGCACGTGGTGGCGGATCCGGCGCAGAGCCTGTTCTGGGGGCCCATCACCAGCATGCCGGCCACGTTTTCCGCCGCGGACCGCGAGCGGCTGACGGCGGCGTACACGCAGGCCATCCGCGAGCGCATCGTTCCCACCTTCCGCCGGCTGCACGACTTCGTGCGCGACGAGTACCTGCCGCGCACCCGGACGACCGTCGGCCTCTCGGCACTCCCGAACGGCCGCGCCTGGTACGAGCACATGGTGCGGACGAGCACCACGACCAACCTGACGCCCGAGCAGGTGCACGAGATCGGGCTGGCGGAGGTGGCGCGCATCCATCGCGAGATGGAAACGGTGATGCGGCAGGTGGGGTGGACGCGCGACCTGAAGTCGTTCATGCAGCACATGCAGATGGCGCCGCAGTTCCGCTACTCCTCGCGCGAGGAGATGCTGGCCGACTACCGGGCCGCCCAGGCGCGCATCGACGCATCCACCGACCGGCTGTTCGACGTGAAGCCGCGCGCGAACTACGAGATCCGCCCCGTGGAGCCGTTCCGCGAGCGCAGCTTCTCGGGCGGATCGTACACGGCGGCCAGCCCGGACGGCTCGCGCCCCGGCGTGTTCCATCTGAACACCTACGATCCGGGCTCGCGGCCGCGGTACGGAATGGAGTCGCTGCTGATCCACGAGGGCTCGCCCGGGCACCACTTCCAGATCTCCATCCAGCGCGAGCTGGAGCACCTGCCGCGCATCCGGCGCTTCGGCGGGTTCACGGCGTATTCGGAGGGCTGGGGATTGTACGCGGAGACGCTGGGGCGCGACCTGGGGCTGTACCAGGACCCCTACCAATACTTCGGATACCTGTCGTCGGAGCTGTGGCGCGCCATCCGGCTGGTGCTGGACACGGGCATCCACGCGAAGGGGTGGACGCACGAGCAGGCGATTGCGTACGCGCAGCAGAACTCGGCGAACAGCCTGACGAGCACCCAGGCCGAGGTGGAGCGGTTCAGCGCCATTCCCGGGCAGGGGCTGGCGTACAAGATCGGCCAGATGAAGATCACGGAACTGCGGGAGCGCGCCCGCGCGGCGCTGGGCCCGCGCTTCGACATCAAGGCCTTCCACCGCGCGGTGCTGGAGAGCGGCGCCCTGCCCCTGGACGTGCTCGACGCCAAGATCGACCGCTGGATCGCCGCCCAGCAACGAGGGTGAGCGGAGTCTCTAAGCGTTGCTCAGCCGCACTCGGATTTGGCCCGAGTGACCCACTTCAAGGTCGGCAGCCGCGTTACACCGGCGCGGCTGCCAATTACCGTGTCGTGATGAGAAGCACCGGCCAAGTGCTGCCGATCCCGTCTAAGCCCGCTCTGGCGCCGGCTCCGCTGAGGCCACCCGGAACCTGACCGCACGCGGCACTGCGCAGCGACGGAGGGATCCGCCACACACCCGCCGGAGCACATCCGCAGCCTAGCTTCCCCCGGGCCCGCCGTACCGCTGGACGATCTCCTGGCACGCCTTGAGCGCCGGACCGCGTGCCCACGCCTCCGCCTCCGCGATCTCGTCGTCCTTCCTGGCCAGCGCCGAGGGCGCCCAGTACGCGCGTTCCGGGCCGATCGGCAGGTGGTCCGTTTCTGAGAGGATGGCGGAGAATGCCGCACTAACCCGGTCGTCGTCGCGCAAACCGAGCTGAAACAGCAGCTTTGACATCCGTTGCGCGTTCGGCAGGATGGGCTCGCGGCCCTGCAGCATCGACGTGGCGAGTGCCGACACTTGGCGCTCGAGCTTTTTCCTGAGGTCGGGATTCGGCCAGGTCACTCGCGTACTCCCACGTATGTGCAGACGCGCCGCTAGCCCGACACCTGCGCGTTGCTCCGCGCTCCGCGCAGTTGCCGCCGCCGCGCGTGAACGCGCAATGCCACCGCCGCCAGCGCGAACCCAGCGACGGGCGCGTAGAAGAGCAAGTCGGGCGCGTTCCACGCGAGCGCCGCCGCGCCACCGAGTACGGTGCCGAGCGTGGTCCCGCCCACCGCCCGGCCCAGCGGCACGTCGCGCATCAGCATCCACGCCCCAAGTGGTCCAAGGAGCATGCCGAAAACGGCACCAAAGGCAGCGCCGAAAAGCAGGATCTCCGGGACCAGCAGCGTTCGCCAGCCGTCCGACAGGAATCCGAGCAGGAACATCAACACCGCGCCCGCCACTCCCCCGAAGAGGAAACCCGCCAACATCAGCCCCGCCGTCACCTGCACAAATCGTTGCGCTCGCATGTTCTCGCCTCCTCGCCAACAATTACTTTGTTATACAAAGTAATTTATAACGCGAGGATCGTCTGCGCAAGCTGCCGTTCCGCTCGGCCGCGGACCGCCGCACAGGTCAGGGCCGCATATGAGTCCGCACGTATTCAATCGCGTCGGCGACGGTTACCAAGCTCTCGAAATCTTCTTCGGAGACCACGATCCCGAACTCTTCCTCCATGGCCATGACGAGCTCGATCATGTCCAGCTCGTCGAGACCCAGGTCCTCGACGAACCGTGCCTTGGGGGTAACGCGTTCTTCAGGAGCGCCCGTTTCGCGCACGATGAGCGCGATCACCCGGGCCGAGAGCGACTGCGCGCCGGGCTCGGATTGCGCCGCCGAGTTCGGGCCGGCCGCGGACGAGGAGCCCGCTGCACCCGCGCAACCCGCAAGCGAGGCGAGGAGGAGAGCCGTTACGGCGTGCGGGGAGTTCCACATGGGTAGCCGCATCGGATGAGTCTCGGCGCTATGGATTTGGCGAAAACGTCACGGTGCGCTCGCGGGCCCTGCTCGCAGTGAGACGCAGGAGCACCGCCGAGCCGACGAAGCCGACGATCGCAAACATCACGCTCCCGTTTCCGCCGCCCACGATCAGGCCCATGACCGCGCCGGCCAGCGTGCCTACCGTCGTTCCACCCACCGCCAGCCCCAGCGGCACCCGGCGCAGCAGCAGCCACCCGGTGAGCGGCGCCAGGATGGCCCCGATGATCGCGCCGAAGTAGGCGCCGAACCCGATGAAGCCGGGCATCAGCGCGGCCTCCACGGGCCCGAGCGCCAGTATGCTCACGATTGCGCCCAGTACGGCGCCCACCATGCCGCCGGTCAGGGCCAGGGCCGCGGTGAGGATGAGGATGCGCACGGGACGGGAAAACGTCGGCTCGGCCGACGGCGGTGGAAGCATGGGTCAGTCTCCAGGTCGATGCGGCTCGCCCCGCGGGAACTCGAATGCACGGGGGCGCGGAGGCGGGGACGTCGTCGAGCACTACGGACCTGGTGCCGCAGTTGTTTCGGCCGGGCTTATGCCCGCGGATGGTGGCTGCGGTGCTCCTGCTGCAGGTACGTGCGGTCCACGTGGGTGTACCGCTGCGTGGTGCCGATGTCGGCGTGGCCCAGCATCTCCTGAACGGCGACGAGGTCTGCCCCGCCCTCCAGCAGGTGCGTGGCGAACGAGTGGCGCAGCACGTGGGGGCTTACCCGCTTCTCGATGCCCGCCGTCTGCACGTGCTGCCGCAGGATCTTCCACACGCCCATCCGCGTCAGCGGCCCGCCGCGCGCGTTCAGGAACACGCGCCCCTCGCCCTTGCCGCGGTCCAGCACAGGCCGCGTCTCGCGCAGGTAGATGGAGAGCGCGCCGATGGCCCGCCGCCCGATCGGCACCAGCCGCTCCTTGGCTCCCTTCCCGAAGACGCTGGCGAACTCCTCGTCCAGGTACAGGTTGCGGATGCGCAGGTCCGTCAGCTCCGACACGCGCACCCCGCTGGCGTAGGCGAACTCCAGCATCGCCCGATCCCGCCACGCCAGCGGATGCGCCAGGTCCGGCGCCTCCAGCAGCGCCTCCATCTCGGCCACGCTCAGCACGTCGGGCAGCTTCTTCCAGGCCTTGGGCGTGGCGATGCCCTCGCTAGGGTCCGCGACCACCAGGTTTTCGCCGAGGAGAAAGCGGAAGTAGGTGTGCAGCGACGAGACGTTGCGGCCGATGGACGACGGGGCCAGCCCCAGGTCCTTCAGCAGCAGGAAGTAGTTGCGGAGATCGGACGTGGTGACGTCGCCTGGGGTGGCGCGCCCCTTCGTGCGGGCGAACTCGGCCATGCGGATGATGTCGTGCTCGTACGCCTCGAGCGTCTTTTCCGACAGCCCGCGCTCGAACCGCAGGTGGTCCAGGAACGGCTGGACGGCGAACGAGAGCGGCGGCGCGGGCTTGTCCGCGACCGGTGCGGACTGGCTCACTCGCGCGATTCCTTGCGGCTGCGGTACCACCACCAGAGCACGACGGCGCCGAGGACGGCCGCCGCGATGGCCAGGTATCGGCCCGACGCCTCCACGCTGGCGCGGATCTGCTCCCAGTTCTCGCCCGCGGTGGCGCCCAGGTATACGATCAGCCCGTACCACGCCGCGCTGGCCACCGCGATGGGCACGGCGGCGCGCCAGAAGCTCATCCCGCTGGTGCCCGCGAAGATAGGGACGACAGCGCGAAACGCCGGGAGAAAGCGGCTGATGAAGATCACCTTCACGCCGTGCTTGTCGTAGAAGCCGGACAGCCGCTCCATCTGCTTGGGCTGCAGCAGGAAGCGTCCGGCGCGTGTCCGGAAGAACGCGTCGCCGTACTTCCTGCCGACGGCGTAGATCACCAGCGCGCCGCCCACGTTGCACGCCCACACGATCAGGAATGCCATCCACGGGTTCACGACCCCCTGCCCCGCCAGGAACCCGCCGGTGAGCGCGATGACGTCCGCCGGCACGGGCGGAACGAAGTTCTCCAGCCCCGCGAAGGCGCCGATCACCACGTACACCAGGGCCTCGGGAAGCCCCTGCATCCACTCGATCAGCCGGTCGATGAATCCACCCACGTTGGTCCCTGCTCTCGTGTTTGTGCCAGGCTGCCCCGCGATCCTCCGGGCACCCTGCCGCATGATGTCATCCCGATGGAGCGGCCACGGAAACCAGCCCGTACTCCATAGACCGCAGCGACTGAGGGATCCGCCACACACTCCGCTGAGTCACGATGCAGTCCGCCCTGCCCCGAATCCAGAGCCGTTTCGTCGCCTCACCCACGACAGCATCGATGCCGCCGCAGCTATCAAGCTACAAGCGTAGTGTGTGGCGGATCCCTCAGTCGCTGCCTGGCTACGGTGTGACGGAGGGTTCGACGTGGCCGCTTCTTCGGGATGACATTCCATGCATCCGTGTGCCTCTACAAGCTCACAGGCTCGTGTCGCGGCGGTGGCGGGCGTGGAGGACGTCCAGGTCTTCCAGGCTGTCTACCAGCGCCACGGCGAACACGGCAATCCCCTCGCCGCGGCCGATCCAGCCCATCCCCTCGTTGGTCTTGCCCTTGATGGAAATGTGCCCGGGCGAAATGCCGATCACAGACGCCAGCCGCTCCTGCATGGCGGGCGCATGCGGCCCGATCTTCGGAGCCTCACAGACGACGGTTACGTCCACGTTGACGACCTGGTAGTTGCGCCCTTCCAGAAGACGGACCACCTGGGCCAGCAGTTTCAGCGAGTCGGCGTCCTTCCACTGTTCGTCCGATGGCGGAAAGTGCCGGCCGATGTCGCCCAGCCCGGCGGCGCCCAGCAGCGCGTCCGTCACCGCGTGCGCCACGGCGTCGGCGTCGGAGTGCCCCGTCAGCCCCCGGTCGTGCGGAATCTCGACCCCGCCCAGAATCAGCTTGCGCCCCTCGGCGAACCGGTGGGAATCGTAGCCGTGCCCAATCCGCATGCCGCCCGCGTCCTTCGTTGTGAGGTGGAATCCGCCGCTCCGGGCAAGATACGGCGTCGCCCAAGCCGATGAAACATCCCGCGCACGACCGGCATGGCAGGGGCCGTGCACGAAGGCTACCTTCGCCTGCCCAACCCCGTCCGCCCGAACCGACGTCCCATGCTGGAGCTTTCGCCCGACGAGATGCGCGCCCTCGGCTATCGCGCCGTGGACATGATGGTGAGCCACCTGGCCGCCCTTCCCGACGAGCCCGTGTTCGGCACGGCCGCGCGCGCGGAGATGGAGGCGCGCCTGCGCGAGCCGCCACCGGCCGAGGGACGCGGCTGGGAAGCGGTGCTGCAGCGGGTCGGCGACGAGGTGTTCCGCCCGATGACGCACCTGACGCATCCTCGCTTTTTCGCCTACGTCCCCGGCCCCAGCAACTTCATCGGGGCGATCGCGGATGCGCTGGCGTCGGGCTTCAACCCGTTCGCGGGCGCGTGGGCCATGTCGCCCGCCGCGGCGCAGGTGGAGCTGGTGACGGCGGATTGGCTGCGCGAGGCGCTGGGAATGCCGTCCACCGCGGGCGGATTGTTCGTCAGCGGGGGATCGATGGCCACCCTCACCGCGCTGGCCGTCGCCCGGCACAAGCGGCTGGGGGACGATGCCAGCCGTGGCGTGATCTATTGCTCGAACCAGACGCACACGGCAGTGGACCGCGGCGCGCGCATCCTGGGATTTCGCCCCGACCAGCTGCGCAAGCTGGCGCCGGATGAGCACTATCGCCTGCGAGTGGACGATCTTGCCGCGGCGATGGACGCGGACGCGGCGGCTGGGCTGCGGCCCTTCTGCGTGGTGGCCAACGCGGGCACCACCAGCACGGGCGCGGTCGATCCGCTCGCGGAGATCGCCGACCTGTGCCGCGCGCGCGGCGTGTGGATGCACGTGGATGGCGCGTACGGCGGCGCCGCCGTGCTCACGGACGAGGGCCGCGCCATCCTGCATGGCATCGGCGAGGCGGACTCCATCGCGCTGGATGCGCACAAGTGGCTGTTTCAGCCCGTGGAGTGCGGCTGCGTCCTGGTCCGCCAGGCGGAGGACCTGAAAGACACGTTTCGCATGGTCCCCGCGTACCTGCGCGACAACGACCTGTCGGCCGAGGAGGTGAACTTCCGCGACTGGGGCGTGCAGCTGACGCGCGGCTTCCGTGCGCTGAAGCTGTGGATGACCATCCAGGTGTTCGGGATGCATGCCATGCGCGCCGCCGTCGGCCGGGGGATGCGCCTGGCCGAGGTGGCGGAAGAGGAGCTGCGCGCGCTCGCCGACTGGGAGATCGTCACCCCGGCGCAGCTGGGCATCGTCACCTTCCGCCATCGCCCGAACGGCATCGATGGCGCCGAGGCGGACGACCTGCAGCGGCGGATCGCCACGGGGCTGGCGGCGGACGGATATGCCCTGCTGAGCACGACGGAGCTGCGCGGCCGCACCGTGCTGCGCCTGTGCACCATCAACCCGCGTACGACCGATGAGGAGATGCGCCGGACGGTAAGGACGCTGGACCGCATCGCCCGGGAGCGGGTTGATTCGCCCCCGCACGCCGGGTAGCTTGCCGGGCATGGAAACCAAGCCCGTCTACGTCGTCTCCGACGTGCACCTGGGAGGGGTGCCACCCGCCACCGAGCGCGCATTCCGCCGGTTCCTGGATTACGTGGCGGAACATGCGTCGTTCCTGCTGATCAACGGCGACCTGTTCGACTTCTGGTTCGAGTACCGCCACGTGATCATGGCCGAGCACTACCGCGCGCTGGCCAAGCTCAAGGACGTGGTGGAGGCCGGCGTTCCCATCGCCTTCGTGGGCGGCAACCACGACGGGTGGGCGGGGCCCTTTCTGCGCGACGAGATCGGCATCGCGCTGCACGAAGGTCCCGTGGAGCTGAACCTGGGAGGGCGCCGCGCGCTGGTGGCGCACGGCGACGGCGTGGGAAGCGGCGACCTGAAGTACCGCGCGTTGAAGTGGACCATCCGCAACCGCCTGTTCACCGGCGCGTTCCGCGTGATCCACCCCGACGTGGGCACGCGGATCGCCATGCTGGCCAGCAGCACCGAGGACAAGGCCGAGGGGGGCGACAAGCGCGGCAAGAACCGCGCGGCGTTCATCCGGCGCTGGGCCGAGGGCGAGCTGCGCGCGCGGCCGGAGATCGACCTGGTGCTGGCCGGCCACGCGCACGTCGCGTCCATCACGGAGGTAGAGCGGGGACGCTACTACGTGAACTCTGGCGATTGGCTGCGGACGTTCGACTACGTGGTGCTGCCCCCCGGCGGCGGCCCGCCCGAGCTGCGGCACTGGCCCGCGGAGTGACGCGCATCCGTGTCCATCGACGGCAAAAAACATCGGCGGGCGCCCTGGGGCGCCCGCCGGTTTCGGTTCAGTTGCACACTGGCCGCTTGAAGACGGCCACCAGGTCGCAGGTGCGGCCCTCGCCGGCGTTCACGTCGGGCGTGGTCAGCCCACCAGCTCGTCCACCCGTTTGGCCGAGAACCCCGCCGTGGCGCGGTCGCCGCGGACGATCACGGGGCGGGTGATGAAGGTGTACTCCTCCGTCATGTGCCGCAGGAGGTCGTCTTCCGAGAGCTGCTGTTCGTGAAGGCCCATCTTGCGGTACTTCATCGCGCGCTTGCTGAACAGCTTCTCCGCGCCCCCCACCTTCCGCGCCAGCTCCTCAACCTCGGCACGCGTCAGCGGCTGCGTCTTCACGTCGCGGAAATTCTGGATCGTCACCCCGCGCTCCTCCAGGTACGCCACCGCCTTCTGGCAGGTCGTGCAGTACGGCAGGCCCACCACCTCGACACTCACGCTGTCCGCCATCATCAGCTCCCCCTCCACAGGGCCAGGGCGCCCGCTCCTCGGCCGCCGCGTTCATTGAAGAGAACCGGGAGGATAGCCTGAGGCAACACCCTCTCCTGCGGCATCACGGCACTCGAGCCGCCACCGCACGTGCGACTTCCGGAACTCCCGTCCGACCATATCTGCTGCGTGCCCGTTCCCCTCCGCCCGTGGAAGATCATGCGCAAGGTCAAGGTCCTCTTCTTCGCCGCCGATGCTACGTCTCTGTCGGCCAATCACCCAAGGCTGCGGCTGGATGAAGAAGTCCGGCAGATCCGGAAACGGGTGAAGGCCGCCGTGTTCGGCAACATGTTGGACTTCGATTGGCGGCCGGCGACCCGCACACGTGACCTGCAGCAGGCACTGGAAGACACGCGCCCGCAGATCGTGCACTTCAGCGGCCATGGGGGGGGCCAGGGGCTGGTGTTCATGGGTGCGGACGGACTGACTCCGCGCCCGGTCAACACCGAGGTGCTGCGGGAGCTGTTCGAAAAAGACGCCGGCGCCATCCGGCTCGTAGTGCTGACCGCCTGCCACTCGCGCGCGCAGGCACAGGCGATCTGCGAGGTGGTGGGGTGCGCGATCGGCACGCGGGACAGCATTTCGGACGACGCGTCGATCACCTTCAACGCGAAGTTCTACAGCGCCATCGCGACCGGACGGTCGGTGCAGGATGCGTTCGAGCGGGCGCGCGTCGCGCTGAGGCTGGAGTATCCGGCGGAAGGCGAGATCCTGGAACTCCTTCACCGGCCAGACGTCGATCCAGGCAAGATCGTCCTGGTGTCCCGCTTTCGCCGCTATGCACGAGTTGCCATCCCGGCCACCGTTGGCCTGGCGCTCATCGCCGCCTTCGCAACCGCGGTGAGTGATCCGCCGGTGTTGCCCCCTGTCGAGCCTCCCCTCGCTGGGGAACTCCGTCTCGGTGACTGTACTTCGGAGGGCACACCGCGCCCGGCGGCGTACCGTCCCCTGGCGACGGCTTCCATGGAGCCGGGAAGCCCGTCCGACGCGGCCACGGCCCTGGCCCAGGCGAAAGCGTTCTGCCATGCCGGGAATTACGATTCCGCCGTCGCCTACTTCAAGCGAGCGGCGGAGGAGGGTCAGCCGGAAGCGATGTCGTTCCTCGGAATTGCCTACCTGAGCGGAGAGGGAGCGGCGCGCGACTCCGTGCGGGGAATGCGCTGGCTGTCCGAGGCTGCGAAGAAGAAGCGGAACCCGCACGGGATGTACGCCCTGGCCGTGGTCTACGAGAACGATCAGCGCATGAGCAGACGCTACTACCTGGCGAGGCACTGGTACGGGGAGGCCGCGAAGCGAGGCCATGCTGAAGCCATGCGCAACCTGGGCAGGCACTACCGCACGGGCGTTGGCATCGATAGGAGCGACTCGGCGGCGCTGGAGTGGTACCGGCGTGCGGCCGTCGCCGGGTCGGTGGATGCACTGGCCGAGATCGGGTGGATGCACGAGCAGGGCCTGGACGGGCGGAGTGACGTAGCCGAAGCGATCCGCTGGTATCGCCGGGCCGCGGCCGCCGGATCACCGCTGGGGATGTATCGGATGGGAAGGGCGTACCAGGGCGCGGTGGGCGTGCCGAGAGACTATGAGCAGGCGAGGGCCTGGTTCGGCGAGGGCGCGTGCGCGGGCTCCGCGTCCGCCATGAACGAGCTGGGCGTTCTGTACGAGCAGGGGCTGGGCGTAGCGGCGGACGAGGGAACCGCGCTGCAGTGGTTCCGGCGCGCCGCGGCGGCGGGCTCGCCAGAGGGGGCGAGGAACGTCGCGCGGCTGAAGCCGCGGGGCGTGCGGACCGCCATCGCCTTGCTCAACCCGCCGAAGCCGGTGCGTCCCGCAGGCTGCGCGGCCTCGCGGGGGTGACGAGAGGTGGCGCCGTTGCGTCGCTCGTGGAGGTGAGATCGCGAGTCAGGAAAGCGCGTGCGCGGGGCAACCTCCCCGCGCACGCGTTCGTGCACAGCGAAGCCGACGATCAGTCCGCCGCCGCGGCCGAGGGCTGCACGCCCCCCGCGTACGACCGGCAGATGGCGTGGACCTCGTCGTCGGAAAAGGTGTGGTCGCAGGTCTTGGCCGCCTCGAACACGTGCGCACACAGCGCCTCGTCGGTGCCGTACCCGTGCGCCTTCAGCCAGTAGCGCACGTTGCTGATGCCGCTCATGGGCGAAATCTCGATCACCTGGTGCAGCCCGAACCAGCCGGCGGGGACGCCGGAGTAGATGCGGTCCGCCAGCCAGGCGTCGCCCTTGGTCTCGGCCTTGATGATGGCCGCCGCGTGCACGCCCGTCCCCGTGCGGAACGCGTCCTCGCCGAACACCGGCCAGTTGTAGGCGAGCGGCACCTCGCACGCCTTCGACGCCAGGGTGACGTACTCGTTCAGGCGGGAAACATCCCAGTCGTGCAGCCCCAGCAGCTTCAGGTTCACCAGGAGCAGGTCCATCTCGGCGTTGCCGCAGCGCTCGCCGATGCCCAGCGCGGTGCCGTGGATGCGGTGTGCGCCCTCCTCGATGGCCGCCAGGCAGTTGGTGACGGCCAGCCCGCGGTCGCGGTGCCCGTGCCAGTCCACCTTCACGTCCTCGCCCGAGGGCTTTACGACCTCGTCCAGGACGAAGCGGATCAGCTGCCGGACACCGTGGGGGGTGGCATGGCCCACCGTGTCGCAGACGCAGATGCGGCGCGCGCCGCACTCGATGGCGGTGGTGTACAGCGCCTTGACCGTCTCGGGGCTGGCGCGCGTGGTGTCTTCGGTCACGTACATCACCGGGAGCCCCTCGCGGACGGCAAAGGAGACCGCGTCCTCGGTGGCGTGCAGCATCCGCTCGAGCGTCCAGTCTTCCGCGTACTGGCGGATGGGGGACGAGCCGATGAACGTGGCGGCCTCGATGGCGATCCCCACCTTCTGCGACACGTCGACGATGGGCTGGATGTCGGCGCGGACGGTGCGGGCGGCGCAGTTGGGCTGAATGCCCAGGCGGTTGGTGACGATCTCGCGCGCCAGCGCCTCCACGTCCCGCACGGCGCGAGGCCCCGCCCCCGGCAGCCCGATGTCGGCGGAGGCGATGCCCAGCTCATCCATCAGGTGCAGGAGCTTGATCTTGTCGTCGATGCACGGGTCGGTCACCGACGGCGACTGCAGCCCGTCGCGAAGCGTTTCGTCGTTGAGTTGAACGCCGTGCCGGGTACTCCAGTCGAAGGCCCCGTGCACGGTGTTCCAGTCGTGGATCAACTCGCTGTGCTGCATGGCCGGGCGATGTGCGCGGGATTGATTGGCGCGGGTGGCCCGCGCGTCGGAACGGGTAGAACGTAACGCACGGGCGGGCGGCGCGAAACGGGCTGAGGTGGA
>NZ_DATBNB010000518.1 GCF_036554565.1 Longimicrobium sp.
CGACTTCTACGACCCCGCCATCAAGCGCGAAACGGTCCGGGCCCTGGCCGCGTCGCCCGCGTTCACGCTCGTCGAGGCCGACATCCGCGACCTGCCCGGCATGCTGGCCGGGCTGGCGCGGGCGGGGGTGGGCGCCGGGCAGGTGCGGGGAATCGTGCACCTGGCCGCGCGCGCCGGGGTGCGCCCCTCCATCGCGGAGCCGGTGCTGTACTCGCAGGTGAACCTGGACGGCACCGCCTGCGTCCTGGAGCTGTCCCGCCAGCTGGGGGCGGGGTCGTTCGTCTTCGGGTCCAGCTCCAGCGTGTACGGCGACCGGGCCGAGGTGCCCTTTCGCGAGGACGACCCGGCGGCGGCCCCCATCTCGCCGTACGCGGCCACCAAGCGCGCGGGCGAGCTGATGTGCCACGCCTACGCCCACCTGTACGGGCTGGCGGTGGTGTGCCTGCGCTTCTTCACCGTCTACGGCCCCCGGCAGCGGCCGGACCTGGCCATCCACAAGTTCGCGCGGCTGATGGCGGCGGGCGAGCCCATCCCCTTCTTCGGCGACGGGTCCACGCGGCGCGACTATACCTACGTCGACGACATCGTGCAGGGGGTGCACGGCGCCGTAGACTACGCCGAAGCCCACCCGGGGTGCTTCGAGGTGGTGAACCTGGGCGAAAACGACACCATCCCCCTTTCGCGCCTGGTGGAGCTGCTGTCGGGGGCCCTGGGCGTGCAGCCCGTGCTGCGGCGGCTTCCCGCGCAGCCGGGCGACGTGGAACGCACCTGCGCCGACATCACCCGCGCGCGCCGGTTGCTGGGATACTCCCCCACCACGCGGATCGAGGAAGGAATTCCGAAGTTCGTGGAGTGGTTCCGCGCCCAGCCGCGCGGGTGACGCTTCCGGGGGCCATGCCGCGCGTCGCCGTCTGCATCGCCACCTTCCGCCGGCCCGAAGGGCTGTCGGCGCTCCTGGCCAGCCTGGGCGCCCTGGCGTTTTCCCGCCGCGCGGCGGAGGTCGTGGTGGTGGCCGCCGACAACGACGCGCGGGAGAGCGCCCGCGGGGTGTGCCGCGAGGCGGCGGGTTCGCTTCCCTGGCCCCTGCATTACGTGGTGGAGGCGGAGCGCAACATCGCGGGCGCGCGCAACCGCGCCGTGGCCCGGGCACTGGAGGCCGGCGCCGACTTCGTGGCGTTCGTGGACGACGACGAGACGGTGTCGCCGGAGTGGCTGGACGAGCTGCTCGACGCGCAGGCGGCCAGCGGCGCCGACGTGGTGCAGGGAAGGGTGGTGCCTTGCTTCCAGCCGGGGACCCCCGCCTGGCTCTCGGGCGCGTGGGTGTACGGGGTTTCGCTTCCCGCGCGGGGTACGCGGCTTCCCGTGGCGTCCACCAACAACGTCCTGGTGCGCGCCGGTCTGCTGGCGGGGGGACGGCCGTTCGACCCCGCGTTCGGGCTTTCCGGGGGCGAAGACTCGCTCTTCTTCCTGCGGGCCGCGCGCGAGGGGGCGCTGATCGTTTCCGCTCCCGCCGCGGTTGCTTGCGAGCACGTATCCCCGGCGCGGGCCCGCGTGGGGTGGGTGCTCCGGCGGGCCTTCCGGGGCGGAAACACGGCGCTGCACTGCGAGTACGCGCTTCCGCGGTCCACGCGCGCGCCGGCCGGGCGGCTGGCGCGCGCCACGCTGCGGATGGGTGCGTCGGTGCCGCTGCTCCCCCTCTCGGTGCTGCGGGGACGGGGGTAGGCGATCCGGGCGCTTTCGGGAATCTGCTACGGGCTGGGGTGCTGGGCGGCCATGGGCGGGTACCGCTACTTCGAGTATCGCCACCTTTCCCCCTGATTCCCGTCCCCCTGAATCCCGGCCGCGAGGTGCCCCCGTCTTCTCCGCCGCCGCGGGCGGCTCCCGCCGGGCGGCTGCCGCGCTGGCTTCCGCGCTGGCTTCCGCCGGGCTCCAACCGGCGGGGCATCGCCTACACGCTCGCGGGCGCCGGCATCCCCGCCGCCCTCGCCCTCGCCGCCATCCCGCGGATCGCCTCGGGGCTGGGCCCGGAGCGGTTCGGGGTGCTGATCCTGGCGTGGACGGTGGTCGGCTACGCCGCGCTCCTGCAGCTGGGGCTGGGGCGCGCCGTGGCGAGGCACGCCTCGGCCGAGCGCCGCCGGGACTCGCGGGTGCTGGCCCCCGTGGTGTGGACGGCCCTGGCCATCAGCGGCGCCCTGGGCGCCGCCGCGGCCGGGGCCCTCTTCGTCTTCGCCGCCCCGATCGCGCGTGGCATCCACGTGCCTCCCGCCATGGCTTCCGAAGCGGCCTCCGCCTTCCGGCTGCTGGCGCTGGCGCTGCCCTTTACGGTCACCGCGCCGGTGCTGGGAGGGGTGCTGGAGGCGCGCCGCCGCTTCGGCCTGGTGAACGCGGTGGCCATGCCCACCGCGGCGCTCACCTATCTGGGCCCGGTGGCCGCGCTGGCCCTGGCGCCGGGGCTGGTGCCCGTGGTGGGCGTGCTGTGCGCGGCGCGGGTGGCCAGCTGGTGCGCCCTGGCCGCGCTTTGCGCGCGCGAGATCCCCCGCCTGCGCACCCCGCGCATGCACCGCAGGCTGGTGAAGCCGCTGCTGGCCTACGGCGGCTGGGCCACCGTGAGCGCCATCGTCTCGCCGCTGCTGGTGTACCTGGACCGGTTCGTGGTGGCCGGCATGGCGTCCGCCGCCGCGGCCGCGTACTACGGCACCGGCCAGGAGGTGGCCCTGCGGCTGGGGATCGCTTCCGGGGCGGTGGTGACGGTGCTCTTTCCTGCCTTCGCGGCCGTCCCCCGCCGCGACGGCGCGCGGCTCGGCCAGCTGCTGGAGCGCGGGGTGGCGGCGGTGGCGCTGCT
>NZ_DATBNB010000519.1 GCF_036554565.1 Longimicrobium sp.
ACTTTGGGCCTTTGTTGCCGCGACTTCAGTCGCCCCAGCGGGGCTGACGCCTCCCTGTCACGTAACCGCGCCCGCGATCTCCTGCAGCTGCTCGGCGTTCAGCCGATACGTGTACCACTCGGTCATTCGGCGGGCGCCCAGCTTGTCGTAGAACCCGATGGCGAGCTCGTTCCAATCCAGCACCACCCACTCCATCCGCCCGCACCCGCGACGTACCGCCTCACCCGCCAGGAAGCGGAAGAACGCGCCCCCGATGCCGTGCCTCCGCGCGTCGGGCACCACGAACAGGTCCTCCAGGTATAGCGTGGGAAGCGCCAGGAACGACGAGTACGTTTCCAGCACGATGGCGTACGACACCGCCGTCCCGTCCAGCTCGCCCAGGAACACGCTGATGCGCTGCCGCGGCCCGAACGCGTCCGCCACCAGCCGGCCGCGCGCCTCCGGCGAGGGACGGTCCAGCTTCTCGTAGTCGGCCAGCTGGTCCACCAGGCCCAGGAACGTATCCGCGTCGTCCGGCGTGGCGCGGCGGATGGTGATGCGCTCGCTCATTCGGCGGCGGCGGACGCGTCCTGCGGGAACGGCCGCGCGCGGTAGAAGGTGAGCGCCGTGGTGTCGTCGATCTCCACGCGCTTGCCGCCGGCGGGCAGCTCGTGGTCGATCGCGTGCTCCACGGCCAGGATGGAGGCGAACGGCGTCTGCTGCCACGTGTCGATCAGCCGGTCCAGCATCTTGGACCCGTATGGCGGATCGGCGAACGCGATGTCGTAGGCGAACGGCTCCAGCGCCTCGGCGAAGGGCAGCGCGTCCTTCTTGAACAGGCGGCTCCGCTCGCGGACGTGCAGCGCGGCGATGTTCGCCTTGAGCGCGTGGACGCTGGCAGGCCGCGTTTCCACGAAATCGGCGGTGGCGGCGCCGCGCGACATGGCCTCCAGCCCTAGGGCGCCGGTGCCGGCGAACAGGTCGATCACGCGCGCGCCCTTCAGCTTGGGCTCCAGCAGCCGCAGCCACTCCTGCCGAACGTGTTCCGCCGTCGGGCGAACGCGCTTGTCCGGCGGCGACATCAGGTGCCGCCCCGCCCACTTTCCCCCGATGATCCTCATCCGGTGCTCACGGCGCAGTCCACTGCTTCCATTTTGCTTCGTCCCAGCCCACGGTCAGTTGGTTGCCGGCGCGCACCAGGGGCGTCACCAGCAGCATCGGGTCGTCCACCAGCAGAGGCAGGATCCTGGCCTCGGGCACGTGCGCCACGTGCAGGCCGCGCTCGCGGAAGCGCTTGCCCTGCCTGTCCAGCAGCGCCTCCACCCCGAAGCGCTCGGCGAAGCGCTTGAGCTCGCCCGTCGCCGCGGCGCGCTCCTTCAGGTCGACGAAGTGCGTCTTGATGCGACGCTCCTTGAAGAAGCGCAGCGCCTTCTTGCTTTCGTTGCAGCTCTTGGTGCCGAATATCTGTACTTCCATCGTGATTCGACGAACTCGGTTTTACGGAATCGGGAGAACAGCCGCAGCGGACCGGGCTGACCACGACTTGTGGCGCGGGCAACCCTGGCGAGGCTGGTGCGGTTCGAACGCTCCGGCGCATCCCTCGGCTGCCCTCTCCCCCGGCCCCTCTCCCGCAAGCGGGAGAGGGGAGAATTCGCGTGCGCTTCGTCCGGCTTGGTGCACTCTACCGTGCGTGCAGTCCGCGAAGGCGGACTTCGTGACTTTCCAGCTGCGGTTTGAACCGCCGGGACGAAGGCCGAGGCCTCTGCGCCAGTGACCGCTGCCGCGCCCGAGCTTATACGTTTCCGCGGCAAGATCCTTCGGCGCGCCGCGCCCCGTGTGCGGGCCGATGCCGTGCGCCTGCGCCTCTGGATGACAAGCCTCGTTGTGCCCTCTGCTTTTGGGTGCCTACCGCGCCGCAGGAGCGCCCCGCGTCAGCCGCCGCACCGTCCACGCCAGGGCCAGGTTGATGGGCAGCGCCAGCGCGATCACCTGCGCGTTGCGCTGGTCTAGCCAGGGAAGCACCTGCGCGATGAAACCAAACACAGAGAGCGCCGCCACCGCAGCCGCCAGCACCCACGCGGGACGCGCTGCCCACCGCGCACCATACGCCACGCACGGCACCAGCACGATCAGCGGCAGCGCCAGCGGCGACAGCTGCAGCATGTTCTCGTTGCCGTAGGCAATGCGGTGGTTGGTGAACGCCCACAGGTACACCAGCACGAACCCGCCGACCCCCGCGAACAGCAGCCACAGCCCGCTCACCGCGCCAAAGCCCATCCGCGCCAGCCCCGACCGCGGCGCCGCACGGCCCATCGCCACCAGCGCTCCCCCGATCAGCAGCCCCGCCACCAGGAACCAGGGTGTCCACGTCGGCGGCTCGGACAGCGGGGCGGGGCGGCCCTGGGCCTCGATCAGCGTCCACTCGCGCTTCACCAGCGGCACCTCGCGCCCCGCCTCGTCCAGCACCGTTGCCTCGCGGAACCGCTCCTGCACCTTGAAGGGCAGGAACATCTCTTCCCACCGCGAGATCCTGTGGTCCGCCGCGGGCCCGAGCCCGCCCGTGATGCCGGTGTACGAAACCGGGTCGCCCGCGATCAATCGCTCGCTGTGCCACCGGTACGTGGTGTTGGTGGGCACCTTTTCCGTCGCCGCCCGCAGCCGCCCGCCAGTCACCCGGTCCACCACGTCGCGGATGCGCGTGGAGCAGTTGTCCCGGTAGTAGTCGTACAGGTAGTCCTTGTTCTCCGGCAGCGCGTTCACCTCCAGCAGCCGCTGCAGCTCGCGCTTCTGCGCGGCCGTCAGGTTCAGCTCCTGTCCCCACACGGCGCGGTTGAAGTACTGGTACTGGAACAGCGTGTTCTGGATGTCGGACACGCCCAGCTCGTACAGCAGGTTGCCGGCGATGAACCGGCTCATGAACCCCGGCGAGGCGAAGTCGAACACCCCGTAGTTGTACACGCGGTCCGTGCTCGCCGCGGGATCGTGGATCCAGATGGCGTCGTGGCCGAACTTTTCCCACACCATCTTGCCCTGCCCCATTACCAGGTGCACCACCGTGAGCCCCGTGTCGGGAACCATGGTGGCCTGGGCGCGCAGGGCGGGGGCGGCGAAAACGGCCAGCAGGGCGGCCAGCAGGGGGGCGCGCCAGGAACGGGGGATGGGCATCAGGAGCTCGGGATGTGCCGTGAAAGCGGTTGCCGGGGCGAAATTTAGCGCCGCCGCACGCCGCCGCGCCATGCCGGGCGGGCTTTCGCGCCGTAACGCCGGGGGATAGTGTCACCCCAGGCAGCGAGGGCGGCACGCACACCATGGCGAGCGAGGGCACGTGTTCCGGGACGATCTTCTGGCGGGCAAGACGGTGCTGGTGACGGGTGGCGGCTCGGGGCTGGGGCTTTCGATGTCGCGCAAGTTTGCCGCGCTGGGGGCCAACGTGGCCATCACCGGCCGCAGCGCCGAGCGGCTGGCGGACGCCGCCGGGCAGATCAGCCCCGGGGGCGAGCGCATTTTCACCCAGCCCTGCGACGTGCGCGACTTCGCCCAGGTCGAGGCGATGACCGAGGCGGTGGCCGAGCGCTTCGGCGGCATCGACGTGCTGGTGAACAACGCCGCGGGCAACTTCCTATCCGCTACGGAAGACCTTTCGCCCAACGGCTTCAACGCCATCGTGCAGACGGTGCTGAACGGGACGTTTCACGCCACGCTCGCCGTCGGCCGGCGGATGATCGAGGCGGGGCGCGGCGGAAGCATCCTGAACATCGTCACCACCTACGCGTGGACGGGGTCGGCGTTCGTCGTTCCCTCCGCGGCGGCAAAGGCGGGCGTGCTGGCGATGACGCGGTCACTGGCGGTGGAGTGGGCCACGTACAAGATCCGCAGCAACGCCATTGCGCCCGGCCC
>NZ_DATBNB010000520.1 GCF_036554565.1 Longimicrobium sp.
GGTTCCCAGACGGAATCTCACGCGGAGTCGCGGAGGTCGCGGAGAACTGCGGAGGGTTTCTCCTGTTCTTCTCCGCGTCCTCCGCGCCTCCGCGTGACACTTCCCTTTAGTTCCGTCTACACGAGCGCCGGCCGGGGCGCGCCCTCCGCCTGCGCCGCGCCGCTCAGCCGTGCGATGCGGTCCGGGTCGGCGCCTTCCAGCACATCCTCCTTGGCGGCGAGCAAAATCCCCCGCAGCAGCTCGGCGTCGGTGGGGATGCCCGCCTCGTGCGCCACGGCGCGCGCCTCGGCGAGCAGCGCCTGCGGCATGCGCAGCGACAAGCGGGCGCGAGCGGGCGCCTGGGCCTGCTCTGACGACGCCAGCTCGCGAACCCGCTCGGCGAATGCCGCGTCGCTCGCCACCTCGCGAAGGTAGAAGCGCAGCAGGTCCGGGCGGAAGGCCGCGACTGCCGTGGAAAAGCGGTCGGCCAGCAGGTGGATGACGTCTTCCAGGTGATAGGGGATGCGCGCCTCCAACGCGACATCCTTCTTCCGCTCCAGCGCCTCCTTGAGCTTGGGCGCCGACTGCGCCGGGAGCGCCACCACCTGGTCGCAGACGTCGCACACCGCGGCGAGCACCCCCGGCACCTGCACGCCGCTGTCTTCCAGCGGCACCGTGCGCACCGCGAAGCGAGTGGACACCCGGCGCTTGCACTGCGGGCACATGGCCTCGGAGCGGTCGCCCTCCTTGTACAGATGCATGCTGCCCTCCCTACCTGTGTACGCTGATGAACATGGCGTCGGCGGACAGGAAGTACGCCTTGACGTACCACCGGTGCCCCTCGTGTGCCGGCTTGAAGATGTGGCAGGCCACCCGCTCGTCGAAGTGGTGCGGCGTGCACGAGTAGTCGCGCCCGGTGCACCGCATGAGCAACTGCGCCACGAACTCCGGACCCACTTCGCCCACCGCCAGCAGGTTCCTGCTTACATCGGCCCGGTGCTCGTGCTGAAAGCGCCCGGACTGCAGCGCGTCGACCAGCAGGGTGCGCACGTCCTTGAAGCCCATCTTCTCCCCGGCCCGTCCAATGTACGCCGTTCGTCGTACCCGCGCAAGGGGCTCGCGACGAACGAAAGCAAACAAAGCGAACTGGGGAGAGTGCGTCCAAAAGCGAGGAAAGATCAAGCCGGTCGAATACGCCACAGGTGGGTTCGCGGTGCGCGGCTGTGGCGGGTACGGTGGGGTGCAAAAGCAGGAGGGCGGACCGGAAACTCCGGTCCGCCCTCCTGGCCCTCGTGCGTGATCGCGACTCAGTGCGTCTCGAACACCGACACGCGCCCCTCCTTGCTGAACGCGATCACGTCGTAGGGATCGCGCGCGCCGCCGGGCATCTCCATTCCCGGTGATCCGCGCGGCATTCCGGGCACCGCAAGGCCGGCCACGCCCTGGGGCTTATCACGCAGGAGGCGCACGACGTCCGCGGCCGGCACGTGGCCCTCGATCACGAAGCCGTCGACCACCGCCGTGTGGCACGAGCCCAGGTGACCGGGAACGCCCTGCTCCCGCTTCACCGGGTCGACGTTGGCGGTGTCCACCACCTGCACGTCGAACCCGGCGGCTTTTGCATGGTCCACCCATGCGCGGCAGCACCCGCACGTCGGCGTTTTGTACACCACCATCTTCGCTCCGCCGGCGTTCACCGCGGGGGCGGGGGGCTGCGCCGCCTGCTGCGGGGCGGCGGCGGCACCGTCCGCGGGCGGAGGCGCAGATTCGCCGGCGCGCGACCCGCAGGCCGCGGCGGCGGAGAGAACGAGGAGCGCGGCGGCCCGGGCCAGCCGGCGCGGAGCGATGACGGATCTCATGGCGGAGACCTCTTCGAGGACGTGTCGGGCGAGCCCGCGGTCCGCGGGCGCACGAGCAAAGATGTCGCGCGGCGCGCGGCCGGGTCAACCCCGCGCGCGTCCGCTCCGCGTGCGGAGGACGGCTAACGGGGGCCAGGCGGTTGCAGAAAGCCCGTGCTCCTGCTATTATCTCCTGCTCCCCCGGAACCGCCCGGGGGAGATTTCGTTTTTTTCACATCCCGAACCTGCTCCGCGCGCACCGGCGCGGGGCCACATGTCCAAAGGGAAAGGTGACCTTGAGGGACTACGAGATCGTGTACATCTTCGGGCCCGAGCTCGAAGAACAGCAGGTGAACGAGAAGCTGGAACGCTTCCACGGCCTGCTGACCGGCGCCAACGGCGGCGAGATCACCGCCACCGACCACTGGGGCCGCCGCCAGCTCGCCTACGAGGTAGCGCGCCAGAACAGCGGCTACTACGTGGTGGAGCACTTCCGCGCGCCCGGCGAGGCGCTGCCGGAGTTCGAGCGCGCGCTCAAGCTGGATGAATCCGTTCTCCGCTACCTGGTGGTGGTGAACGAGGGCGACCTGCCCACCACGCCGGTGCCCCCCCGGGAGCGCCGCGATGACGAGTCCGAGGACGAGGCGGAGGGCTGATTATGCGCGGTGGACGCAAGGCGTGCCCCATGTGCGAGGGCGCCGTTCGGAATATCGACTACAAGGACGAGAGCACGCTCTCCCGCTTCATCACCGAGCGCGGCAAGATCCTGCCGCGGCGGATCAGCGGGATGTGCGCGCGGCACCAGCGGCAGGTGGGCACCGCCATCAAGCGCGGACGCTACCTGGCCCTGCTGCCGTATATCGCCGGCCACGAGGCGTAAGGAGATAAAGCCATGCAGGTGATTCTTCGGGACCGTCTCGAAAACCTGGGCGAGGTGGGCGACGTCGTAGACGTGCGCCCCGGCTACGCCCGCAACTACCTGATCCCCAAGGGGCTGGCGTACGAGGCCACCAAGGCCAACGTCCGCCGCATCGAGGCCGAGAAGGCCGCCCAGACCCGCCGCGAAGGCGAGACGCTGAACGAGGCGCGCCAGCGCGCTTCGGCCATCGAGGGCGTGTCGCTCACCTTCCACGCCCGCGCGGGCCAGGAAGGCAAGCTGTTCGGCTCCATCACGTCGGCCGACATTGCCGACAAGCTGGCCGAGCAGGGGGTTCAGATCGACCGCCGCACCATCGAGCTGGACGAGCCCATCAAGTCGCTGGGCGTCACCAGCGTCCCCGTGCGCCTGCACCCGCAGGTTCGCCCGGAGATCAAGGTGTGGGTGATCGCCGAGGACTGACCCAGTCCGCTGGCGGCCACGAGCCGGAAGCGGCCTTCGCCCTGCGCGGAGGCCGCTTTGCTTTCCCTCGGCGCCGCCGTGCACCCCGCGTCGGCACCCGACTTGCCCCGCCGGAGGGCCGTGCCCAACTTGCCCTCTGGCTTGCAGATGAATCGCAGTACGAGATCGGACCCGTTCCGGAGACCGGATGACTGACACGCCCGCCAGTTCGACGCCGCCCAGCCTGCCCCGCGAGGTGGAGCGCGCGGTGGAGCTGCTTTTCGACCGCAAGGCCCAGGACGTCGTTGCGCTGGACCTGCGCAAGCTGTCCACGGCCACCGACTTCTTTTTGATCGCCACCGGCACGTCGGATACGCACGTGGCCTCCATCGCCGACCACGTGGTGACGGAGCTGAAGACCGACGGCGTCCGCCCGCTGAACGTCGAGGGCGAGCGCGGCGGCCGCTGGGTGCTGGTGGACTACTTCGACTTCGTGGTGCACGTGTTTCACCCCGCCGCCCGCGAGTTCTACCAGCTGGAACGGCTGTGGGGCGACGCGCCCCTGCACAAGATAGAGCCCCGCGCCGCGTAGGCAGCGGCAGGGCTTTCCACGCGGAAGCGGAGCAGCAGACGAGGCGCGGAGGAACCCCGGTTCCCCGCGCCTCGCGCCGCCTTCGCCGCTGAGAAGAGAACCCTCGGGACCTTCTCCACCACACTTCCGTACGGCGGCGAGCCCCAAACGCTTGCGGCGCAACGATTCAGCCCTGTACCTTTCCGCCCGGGCAGGGTCCGCGGCCCTCCCGCGCCCCGAGGGGCGCCATCCGACCGGCTACCTCCAGGCCCATGACCGATCCGCACGCGCTCGCCGGCACTCCAGACCGGGGCCCCTCCGCGCCCACGTTCTTCGACCCGTCGTTCGAGCGGCTTCCCGCTCCCGTATCCGGCGATTCGGCCACGCCCGGGCCCGTGCTGCTGCTCTTTGACCGCGGCGCCGACCGCGACTGGGTGGCCGACGCGGCGGTGGCGCTGGCCACCGGATGGCACGCCGCCGGGCGCCGCACGGTGCTCGCCGACCTGTGCCTGGACGATCCCTTCCTGCATGAGCGGATCGGGATGCCCAACCAGGAGGGCGTCGTCGACATCTTCCTCTACGGCGCCTCCCTGGCCCGCAGCGCGCGCGCCGTCCCGGGACGCGGCTTCTACCTGATCTCCAGCGGCACCTACACGCCGGACGCGGGCGAGGTGCTGCGCAGCCCCCGCTGGGAAAAGATCGTCGCCGGGTTCCGTGACGCCAACGCGGCCCTGCTGCT
>NZ_DATBNB010000521.1 GCF_036554565.1 Longimicrobium sp.
CGCTTGTCGTCCAGCCGATCCGCTTCCGCCGCCACCCTGACCGACATCTGGCGAATCGCTTTGGCGTGGTCCTCCATGAACCCCGCCAGTGTGCGGAGCACGTCAGGCGTAGCCTCACGATCCCCCGCCCGGTAGGCGGCAACTGTCGGGTAGCTGCGGCCTATCGCCTGTGCAATGGCTTTCAGGTCCAGGCTGAGCAGGTCCGTCGCCTCTTTGATAATCATGTCGTAAAAACCTCTTGGCCATACGGGTGACGAGAGCTATTTTATACAGACTAAAGCGACGGCGGCATTCTGGCAAGGAGCACACGACGATGGCTGAAATCAGCAAGACGAAGGCGGGCACGTGGCAGGTTCGGGTCTTCCTGGGGCGGGACGCCACCGGCCGGAAGATCAGGCACACAGAGACGTGCGACCCGCACGAAGCCGCCAAGGCCTACGCCGCCGCCAAGGAGACGGAGCGCAACCGCCACGCCTTCGTGGAGCCCTCCAAGGAGTCGCTTGGGGCGTACGTGGACCGCTACTTGGACGGCCTGTCGGCCGATGGCACCCGCAAGCGCACGGTGCACGGATACCGCGCCCTGGTGCGCCGCTGGATTCACCTTGACCAGCGCAAGAAGGGCAGCCGCACCGGAGCCAAGGGGCGGGCCGCGCAGGGGTGCCCGAACCTGGGCTGCCTCGCGATTCAGCAAAGTAACCGCTGACGACGTGCGGAAGCTCTACACCTACATGCGGCAGGTTCGCCAGCTCTCTGCCCGGCAGGTTCGCCAGCTCCACGCGGCCCTGAACCCGGCCATGCGCCGCGCCGAGCAAGAGGGGCTGATTGGCCGCAACCCGTGCGCGTCTGTTCGGAACCTGAGTCGCACGTCGGCAGCGCAGAGGGCCGGAACCGCTCCACGGGTTCCGGCCCTCTCTGTTGGCCCCCAGCGCGGGACTGTCCCGTGCCTCTGTCCCGTGTTTGTCCCGTGCGGGGGGTGCGGAACGGCGCGGGACAGCGAGGTGAAACGCGCGGAATTGCAGGGTCGAAAAGCGAGGGGCCACCGGCGGATGCGTTCCGCTGGCGGCCCCTTAAACGTAGGTAGTATATGGGCCGGGTGGGGATCGAACCCACGACCGATGGATTATGAGTCCACTGCTCTAACCACTGAGCTACCGGCCCGACTTCCGAATTTCTCTGCGGCCCGGGGACGACCGGACTAAAGCATTATGAGTCCTCTGCTCTAGCCGCTGAGCTATGGGCCCGAACGCCGACGAATATAGTCCGAACCGGCCCCACGCTCAACTGCATGCACTTACTTCGTCCCGAACAGCCGGTCGCCCGCGTCGCCCAGGCCGGGGAGGATGTAGCCCACGTCGTTCAGCTGGCGGTCCAACGCGGCGGTCCACACGCGCACGTCCGGGTGGTCGTCCAGCATGCGCTGCACCCCTTCCGGCGCCGCCACCAGGCACACGAAGTTCACCCGCGCGGCGCCGCTGCGCTTGAGCGAAGACACGGCGGCCGAGGCCGAGCCGCCCGTGGCCAGCATGGGGTCCAGGACGATGAAGTCGCGGGCCCCGGGGTCCGACGGGATCTTGAAGTAGTAGTCCACGGGCTTCAGCGTCTCGTGGTCGCGGAACAGGCCGATGTGGCCCACGCGCGCCGCCGGAATCAGGCGCGCGACGCCGTCCACCATCCCCAGGCCGGCGCGCAGGATGGGCACCAACGTGAGCTTCTTCCCCGCCAGCATCATCTCGGTGGTGCGCTCCAGGGGAGTGTCGATCTCCACCGGCTCCAGCGGAAGGTCGCGCGTGACTTCGTAGGTGATGAGCATGGCGATCTCGTCCACCAGCTCCTTGAACTGCTTGGTCGGCGTCGCTTCGTCGCGCAGCACCGCCAGCTTGTGGCGGATCAGCAGGTGCTGAACGACGGTCAGGTTGGGAAACGTGGTCACGGGTCGTGCCTCCGAGGGGTGGGCCAGGTGCGCGCCAAGCTACGCGCACCCTCGCCCGGCCCGCAACCTGCCGCCAATAGGCGCCGCTTTCGGTTTGAGGCGGGAGCGCGCCGCATCTGCACATACCCTAATTCCCGCCGGGCCGAGGGCCAAGCGCACCGTACCCGAACACCCACAAAACCATGTCATCCAGAGGCCCAGGCGCACCGCACCTGCCCGAATACCAGACTCGGACGGGCCGAAGGATCTAGCCTGAACCACGAACCAGCCTGGGCGCGGCAGCGGCACGGAAGCCCGGGCTTCGGCCAGCCCAGTCGGGGAGTGAGGGGAGAACCGGGGGCGCGTGGCCCGGCCTGGACGGGCGAATGAATTCGCTGCAACGACCACACGATGTCCGCCTTCGCGGACTGCCCGCCTCGGTGCACTCGGCGTCCAGGTGGCGCGCCCGTGGTGTGTGGCGGATCCTTCAGTCGCTGCCGGGTTTGGAGTGGAGGCCGGTTGGGCTTGGCCGCTCCATCAGGATGACATCGGGTGTGCCTCGGTGCCTCCGTGCGTGGGCATGAAAACGGCCCCGGAGCGAGATCGCTCCGGGGCCGTGTTCATCGTGCAGATCCGCCGATCAGACGCCGCGGTCCTCGTCGCCGGGCTGGCGCTGGTGCGGCTTCAGGGGCACGTCGGACTGCTCCAGGCGAAGCTCGGTGCCGGGCTTCATCCCCTCGCCCACGCGCGCCTGGCTGTTCATCGCCTGCGGCTGCTCCACCACCGGCACCGCGTGCTGGCCGAACGGGCTCTGGTTGTCGAGCTCGTCTTCGGAGAAGTTGGTGCGGTTGGCTTCCTGCACCTCGGGACGCTCACTCACGCGCGGCCACCCGCCGTACCCCTCGTCGTCCATCTGGTCGCGGTCGGCCTTTTCGATCGCGAACTCGCGGTGCGAGTGCGAATCGTCGCTGCGGGCGGGGTCCGTTTCGCGCCCCTGGCGGCGGCTGCCCATCCCCGAGCGGTTCCCGGTCCACTCTGTGCTCATCTCGTCATCCTCGTCGAAGTCATCCCCGTAGTCCGCCCGCGGATGCAGGCGCTCGCGCTCGTCCTCGATCTCCATCCGGTTGATCACCGTGCCCACCCCGGGCACGGCCTGGGCCACGGCCACCGCGTGGCGCGCCTCGTCGCGCGTCCACACCGAGCCCGAAAGCTCCACGATGCCATGGCTCACCGCGCCCACGTCGATCCCCCGCGCCGACAGCACGTCGTCGTCCAGGAAGGCATCCAGCACCGTGTCTTCCAGCACGGCCAGCGAGTCCTGGTCGGCCTGGTCGCGGCGCAGCCGGGCCGGGTACGACGTCGTTCCCTCCACGCCTTCCTCACTCCCCGTGCGGCGCGGCGCCGGCCGTCCGGCCGTGCGCCCGGTGAGGAATGCCGCCAGGGCGAGCCCGCCCAGTGCGCCCAGCGCATAGAGCAGGTTGCGCCCGGCGTTGCTGGGCTCTTCCAGGTCGACCACGTACTGGCGGTTCTGGGGCTTTCTGGCGCGCGGGGCCGCTTCCGTCTCGACCTCGTACTTGCGGTCCTGACGCTTTTTGTCGTTCGGGGCCGCTTCCAGTTCGACCTCGTACTGGCGGTCCTGGCGCTTCTTGTCGTTCTGGGCCATGGGCTCTCAACGCGTTGTCGGGACGAACGATTGAAGCCGCAGGGGAAAGCAATTCGCGTTCCCATGCGGCTTCGTGCGTGTGGCGTGGCGCCGGCCCAGTCAGGGCGTGGTCTGCCCCTCGCGCTGCTGGCGGCGTCGCTCGTTCTCGCGTTCGCGGATGGCGCGTCCGCGCTCGCGCAGGTGGCGTTCGCGCGACACGTCCTCCTCCTGGCGGTCCATCTCGCGGCGCTGGTCGCGCTCCGTGCGCTGCTCCTCTTCGCGGTCGCGCGGCGGCGGGGGTCCCCGGGGAAGCGGCACGCTCCGCCCGCCGATCACCGCGCGGCCGTTGTCCAATCCCCAGCGGCGGCCCTTGGCATCGCGGAACGTCCAGTCCAGCAGGCTCCGCTGGTACGCCGCCTCGTCCGCGATGCTGTCGTTCAGCCCGTTGATGCGGCTCTCGAGATGACGCCGGTAGCGCTCTTCTTCGTTCAGCTTGCGTTCGGGGATGGCCTGCGGCGTCACGGCCAGGCGCGGATCGCCGTACTCGGGCGAAAGCCCGCGACGTCCCGCTCCCGTGCCTTGCCCCGCGCCGCCCGCCTGTCCCGCCGCCGCGCCGGGCGCGGACCCGCCAACCGTCCCGCCGCCCGCCCCGGGCGCACCAGGGAGTGCCCGCGGAATGCCGGACGGCACGCCGTTCGGGAACGCCACCGGGTTCGGCAGGCGTGCCAGTGCCGAGTCCGCCGCGCCGGCCCCGATCACCGCGTCCGCGCTGACCGCGGCGCCGGCCGAGGCGGGGGGCAGCTCGCCGGGCGTCGCCATGGAACCCCACTCGCCCACGTCCAGGTACTCCACCAGTTCCAGCGTGCGCTCCTCTTCGCCGGTGGTGAACGCGGGCGTCCGGTCCTCGCGCTCGGGGAGCAGCAGAACAGCGACCGCGAGCAGCGCGTGAAGGACGACGGAGATGCCGAGGGTGCGCCCGGTGAACAGCGGCGAACGTTCCGGGCGCCGCCGGGTGAACGGGGCACGCACGCGAACCGCCGGCCCCGGCGCGGGAGCACCGGCCGGGTGTGCCGCGGGACGCGGCGGGGCGGAAACGGCGGGAGGAGTCATTACCGTGATTCTACTCCCCCGGTCTACACCTGTTCCGAGCCACCGCCACGTGAAGCCGGTGAACCCGCGGCCAGTCCCTCGACCCGCCGAAGCGCGATCTGTCATCCCGACGGAGCGGCCACGGAAAACCTGCACGCACACCCTCGCTTGCAGCGACCGAGGGATCCGCCACGCCGCCGTCGAAGCGAGCCAGAGTTTCGGATGCGCCGGCGCCTGCCTGAGCGGGTGAACGCGCCGCTACGAAAGCGGAAAGCCCCGGCGAGGGCCGCCATCGCGTCCCGTCCGGGGCTTCACCTGCACGCGCGCCGAACCTGCCGAAGCGCAATCTAAATCTCCCCTCTCCGCATGCGCAGCATGCGGGGAGGGGCCGGGGGAGGGGCCCACCCGAGGCATGCGCCGCGGCCATCGAAACGCGCCACCGATCCGCCAGCCGCGAAAAGACCGAGGCCCGGAGATCCGTGCCGCTGCCGCGCCCAACCTGAGAAGTGGCGCAGGCAAGATCCTTCGGCCCGCAACCCCTCTGCTGCGGGTCAGTTTGGTGCGCCTGGGCCTCAGGATGACAGGCCGTCGTCGCGCCGCCCCGACGGAAGCGCACCGGGTTGGCTCCCTTCCCCCGCGCAGTTTGCGGGGGAAGGGCTGGGGATGGGGGGCGCCCGGGGCATGCGCCGAACCCCGCCAACCGCGCCCTTTCCGAGTCCTAAGGCTCAGTGACCGCTGCCGCGCTCTACCGAGTACGCGTCCGCGGCAAGATCCTTCGGCCCGCGTAGGACGGCGTACGTGAAGGTTCAGTGCGCCTGGGCCTCAGGATGACAGGGTACCGTGGACGATCCTACACCCCTGCCGTGGCCACCAGCCCCGCCATTCGCGCGGCCCCCTGCCGCAGCCGGTCTTCCGTGCAGGTGAGCGCGATGCGGACGAACCCCTCGCCGCCTTCCCCCAGCGACTTGCCCGGCAGCAGCGCCACGCCCTGCTCCAGCAGCAGGCGGCGCGACCACGCCTCGCTGCTGACGCCTTCCGGCAGCGGCACCCACACGTACATGGTGGCCTGCGGAAGCGGCACGTCGAACCCGGCGTCGCGCAGCGCCTCCACCGCGGCGTCGCGGCGCCGCTGGAAGGTTTCCACGTTCCCGGGCACCCAGTCGGCGTGCGAGCGCAGCGCGGCGACGCCCGCGTGCTGGATGGTGAACGGCACGCCCGTGTCGGCAAAGGTCTTCACCCGCGTCAGCGCCGCCACCAGGTCCGGGTTGCCCACCGCCCAGCCGGCGCGCCACCCCGTCATGTTGTACGTCTTGGACAGGGAGTGGAACTCGATGGCCACGTCCATCGCCCCCGGGATCTCGAAGATGCTCGGGGGGCGATACCCGTCGAAAGCGATCTCGGAATACGCGTTGTCGTACGCCAGGATGGCGTCGTGGCGGCGGCACCATTCCACCGCGTCCGCCAGGTACTCGCGTGAGGCCGACGCCGCCGTGGGGTTGTTGGGATAGTTCAGGTACAGGATCTTCGTCCGCCGCGCGACGTCCTGGGGAATTTCGTCGAGCGGAATCAGGAAGTCGTTCTCCGGCCGCAGCGGCACGATGTGCGGCGTGCCGCCCGCCAGCACGGTGCCGCCCAGGTACGCCTGGTACCCCGGGTCGGGGATCACCGTCATGTCGCCCGGCTCCAGGAAGGCGAACGGCAGGTGGAAGATCCCCTCCTTGGAGCCGATCAGCGGCAGCACCTGCTTCATGGGATCGACCTCCACCCCGAAGCGCGAACCCATCCACCGCGCGATCTCTTCCCGGAACTCCACCAGCCCCAGCTGAAACGGGTAGCGCGAGTTGGACGGGTCCTGCGCGGCGCCGCGCAGCGCCTCGACGGCGGCGGGGGGCGGCGGCAGGTCGGCGTCGCCGGTGCCCAGGTCGATCACGTCCACGCCGCGGGACTTGAGGTCGCGCTTGATGGCGGGAACGTCGGAGAGCGGGTACGGCGGAAGGCTCCTGAAGCGAGCCGCGAGTTCGGGCATTCGGGTTTCCGGTGCGGTCAGGCGTGAGTGGGTGTCGATGCGTCGGCGGCCGGGCGGTCCAGCAGCATCCGGGCGGCCAGGATCACCCCGCCGATGGTGATGGAGATGTCGGCGAAATTGAAGATGTACGGAAAGAAGTGGACGTAGATGAAGTCCGTCACTCCCCCGTTCACCAGCCGGTCGCCCAGGTTGCCCAGCGCGCCGGCGATCTGCTGCCAGCGGTCGCGCGTGTCCCACATCATCCACACGGCCACGCCGATGCCCACCAGCGTCAGCAGCGCGATCAGGGGAAGGCGGACGGCCTCGGGCAGGTTCTTGAAAAATCCCCAGGAGATGCCGGGGTTCATCGTGTGCATGAAGCTCAGCAGGCCCTCGATCAGGGGCCGCCGGTCGTACAACGGAAGCCGCTGCTGCACGATGGCCTTGGTGATCCAGTCGATGGCGATGATGGCGGCGATGACGAGGGCCAGCCAGCGGCTGCGGGAAAGCTTGATCATGGGGCCTGCACGGGGTTGCGGAGAATGCCGACGCCGGGGATTTCCACCTCGACCACGTCGCCCGGGTTCAGGGGCGACACGCCGGCCGGGGTGCCGGTGGCGATCAGGTCGCCGGGCTCCAGTGTCATGACCCCGGAAACGTACTCGATGAGGGTGGGGATGCTGAAGGCCATGTCCCCCACGCGGCCGTGCTGGCGCACCTCGCCGTTCACGCGGCAGATCACCTCCAGCCCGTCGCGGTCCACGCGGTCCAGGGGCACCATCGTCCCCGTGGGGCAGAAGGTGTCGAACCCCTTGGCCCGCGCCCACTGGCCGTCCGGCTTCTGCAGGTCGCGCGCGGTCACGTCGTTCAGCGGCACGATGCCCTCCACGTAGCTCCACGCGTCCGCCGCGGCCACGTCCTTCGCCCGCCGCCCGATCACGACGCCGATCTCGCCCTCGTGCTCCACCTGCTTCGACGCGGCGGGGAGCACGATGGCCTCGCCGTCGGCGATGATGGCCGAGGGCGGCTTGAAGAACAGCAGCGGCCGCTCGGGCACGTCGTTGCCCAGCTCGCGCGCATGTTCCATGTAGTTGCGGCCGACGCAGACGATCTTGGACGGACGGGTCACGGCAACACTTGGGAACGAGGATGGATCCAGCCGAGGCGACTACACGGAAACCCGAAGCCTCGGCTTGCACGGGCGAATGAATTCTCTGCAACAAACACACGAAGTCCGCCTGCGCGGACTGGCTTGCGCTGGGTGCATCCACGGCTGTCGTGCGCGCCCCGGCGCTCGGAACTACGTGGGCTGTGCCGCCGGCGTTTTCCGTGGGCCTATCCCGCCGGATCGGGATGGACTCGCACCAAAGACCTGGACGCCCACCACACTCGCTCCCATCCCCCGCGCAGTTTGCGGGGGAAGGGCTGGGGATGGGGGGCGGCCGAGGCATGCACCGGCCCTGATCGAAACGCCACAAAGCCCTG
>NZ_DATBNB010000522.1 GCF_036554565.1 Longimicrobium sp.
CCGCGGCGCGCCTCGGCCGCCCGGTCGAGCACCTTGTGATAGCTCAGCAGCAGGTGCGCGCGCCCGCTGACGCCCACGCGGCCCTCGGCGTCGATGCCGCGGGCGGTGAGCGCGTCCAGCTCGTGGAAGAACTGGAAAGGGTCGAACACCACCCCGTTGCCCAGCAGGCAGCGGCGTCGCGGGTGAAGGATGCCGGATGGGATCTGGTGAAGGATGAACTCGGCGTCGCCCACGTGCACCGTGTGGCCGGCGTTGCTGCCGCCCTGGTAGCGCGCGACGACGTCTACGTCCTCGGCCAGCACGTCGACGATCTTGCCCTTGCCCTCGTCGCCCCACTGCGAGCCGACGATCACCACGCACCGGCTGCCGTTCGGTTCCCTCATCTGCCCAGTCGCCAAGCTTTTGTCCCGTTCAGTCGCACGAAAAACGCGGCCCCATCCCGCAAGGGTGGGACCGCGCGTTGACGTATCCTGTGCGCAATCTGCGAAGCCGCCCGGCGGGTGTCAACCGCCGGGCAGCGCGTTACGCCTCGCCCATCATCAGGCCCTCGATGCTGTGGCCCTGCACGATGGGCTCCAGTTCCTCCACTACGCGGCAGGTCAGGTGCTGCTTCACCTCGTCGGGCAGCGCCTCGTAGTACGCGCGGCTGAACTGCAGGTCGTGGCGCTCGGAGTTGTCGGCGCCCGGGGCATCCACCCCCAGCACCAGCACCGGGCGCGACTTCTGGCTGAAGTTGGCCGTGCCGCGGTGGATGGTGAGCGCCGAGCGCGCCGAGATGTCGCCCATCTTGGGCATCTTCCGCTGCGCCCGCTCCAGGTACCGCGGATAGAGCGACTTGGGCGGAAACATCTCGTGCTCGAACCCTTCGGGCGTGTCCCACTGCGTGCCGGGGGCGATCTCGAAGGGCCCCATGTCTTCGAACACGTCGACGGTGGTCAGGTTGAACGCCAGCGAGTTCAGGCGGCGGCCGATGAGCGTGTCTTCGGGGGCGGGAAAGTCGCGGTGCCAGGGCTGGTCCTGCGCGCCGGGGCCGGGCACGTCGAACCCGATCTCCACGATCTTGTAGTGCGGCCCGAGCACGGCCTCGCACACGGCCACCACCCACGGGTGCGTAACCAGGTCCACGAAGCCGCGGATCTTTTCGGGGTGGATCTCCACGTAGTACCGCTTGGGCCCGCGCCCCACCGCGCCGCCGGGACGCTTGAGCGCGTCCTGGAACAGCTCTTCGATGTCCTCTCCCAGTTCCTGCACCCACTCGCGGCTGAAGGCGCCCTTGCAGCCGATGATGCCGTCGCCGTACAGGCCGCCCATGATGGCGGCCACGTCGAACTGGGCCTGCGTGGGCTGCGGCGCGGGCGGGGCGAGGATCGTCTCGGTCACAGGTTCCTCCGGGATCGCGGGGCTGGAGATAGAGGTTGGATGGAAACTGGTCCCGCGCCGCCGCGCGCGCAATCGGCGCGTGGTCAGGGATCTTGAGACTGCACCGTGAGGCCGCCGTTGCGCAGGTCCAGGCGCATGGACGTGCGGATGACCTCGCTGGGACCGGCGGATGGAGACGGGAGCGTGTGGCGCGTGAACGTCACCACGTGCGGGCCGTGCCACACCGGGTCCGATGCGCCCCATCTGGTGCCCCCGTCCAGCCCCCACTCCAGTTCCAGGTGCGTGTCCGTAACGCGCCAGACCCGGATGTGGTTGGGAGTGTACCCCGCGATCAGGTCCATCGACGCGGTGGCGACCCGCCGCCCGCCGGGAGCCACGGCCGGAAAGCCGTGCACGTCCGTTGTCGCGCCGGTCTGCTCGTGAAGCAGCAGCACGCTCCCGCCTTCGTAATACCTAACCTCCACGACGTGGTGGCGGATGGAGGGCAGGTATCCGGCGTAGACGTATCGCTTCGCGCTGCCGCCGTCCGAGGTGTCGTTCACGAGAGCAGTCGTCTCCCCGTTGCCCAGGCGAAACGTCAGCCGCATTCCCCGGCGCTGCACGCGGCCACCGGAACCCGCGATTTCGCGGGCCTCTACCTGGGCCATGCAGGCCCGCCGATCGTCCCCGCTGCAGCGCGCGAATGGGTCGTGGACAGCCGACTGCTCGTCCAGCGGCTCCGGACGAGCGCAGGCCGCCAGGAGGAGAATGGCGATGATCGACAGCGTGGCGCGCATCGTTCGATGAATGGGGCTTAGCTCCGCTTCCGCAGGCACCAGGTGGTCATCGCCCGCAGGTTCTGCACGTTCGTGGTCTTGATCGGCTCCGCGAGGGTCGCTCCGAGGGATTCGGTGCGGGCGAGCAGTCCGGCTTCGTTCATCAGGAACCTCTCGCTTCCGTCCGGCAGGCGATAGCGGCCCGGCGACGAGGACGGGAGCCTTAACTCCAGTCCGATGCTGGTCGCCAGGCGTGCGAAGAAGAGGCCGTCCGGGCGCAGCACCCGCCACATCTCGTGCAGCATCGCGTCGAAGTGCTGCTCGTCGCGGGCGAAGTGCAGCACCGCGCTGCTGATCACCGCGTCCATCCGCTCGTCCTCGTACGGGAGCGCGTCTACGGGGGCCGCCTGGAAGTTCTCCTCGGGAAGACGGGGCGCCAGCTCCGCCGCGAGCAGCCGCACGCGGCCGACGATGAACGGGTCCTGGTCGATCCCGAACACCTCGAACCCGCCGCGAAGGAACGGCACCAGGTTGCGCCCGGCGCCGCATCCCGCGTCCAGCACCGTACGAGCCGAATCGAACGCGCCCTTCAGCAGCTGGTCGAACAGGTAGATGTCGATGTCGCCCAGCGCCGCGCGCAACGTGGCGGAAGGCGGCGTGCCCGCGGCGACGATCGTCATCGGGCGGTCAGCGACTGCGAGCCGGTCCATCGCTCGCCCGGCGCCACGTAGACGGGCGACCCGGCCGCGGCCGCCTCGATGCAGAGCATCCGCAGATGCCCGTCCGGCTCCATGTCGGCGAGCTTCGCAGCGGCTTCCGCGCCTGGGTTCCAGACCACGACGTCGGCAAAGCCGGTGGATGCCACCTCGAGGGTTCGCCCGCCTTCCTGCAGTTCGACCGTCCGTGGCGCATTCAGGTAGACGCGATCCACCTCGCCCTCGATCCGGAGCTCCCGCTCGCGGTCCTCCGGCTCCGTTTCGCCCGCGGCCTTGTCGCGGTAGCGCGTTCCCTGCAGCCCCACGACCGCCGCCTCGCGCACGTCCTCCACGCGGAGATACGTGTGCAGCGCGGCCGTGAACGAGAACGGGTCCGATCCCGTGTTCGTGACGGCGAACTCCATCGAGATCGCCGCCCCCGCCACACGGACGGTCAGCTCCGCGACGAACGCGTGCGGCCAGATCGCCTGCGTCTCCGCCGAGTCGGTCAGGCGAAAGACCGCCACCGCTTCCGCCCCGCCGCGATCGGCCGAAACCAGCGCCCACGTGGTCAGCCGGGCGAAGCCGTGCTTCGGCAGCGGGCCCTGCGTGGCGAACTGGGGAAAGCTGATGGGCACGCCCCCGCGGATGGCGGTGCCCTCACGGAACTCCGACCGGCTGCTCAGGAACAGGCGGTCGCCGTCCTCGCCCGCGGGCACCCATGAGGTGACGTGCGCGCCGTGCAGGCACACCGCCGCGCGCGCGCCGTCTGCAGCGATGAGCGTCACGAAAGGCAGGCCGCCGGGGCCGCTCTGGACGATCCCGTCCGATTGCGAGTTGTCCATCTGGTCCTTACAGCGGAGTGCGGATCAATACGTCGGAGTAGCCTTCTGAGCGGGCCGCCCATCGGCCGACTCCGGTGAAAGCACACGCGGTCCTACTCGCGCGCGGGTGTTGGCGATGACGTTTCGAAGCGCCGCGCCGCCTCAATCGCCATGTGCTCATCCCCAAGATGCCCGGGGCCAGCACGACCACGGTTGGGGGGCGAGCGCAAACACCGGCCGTCCGGTGGTGGGAGGGCCGGTGCCGACACTCTGCTACCACATGAGTTCGTCGACGCCTTCCCTCCACCGCCGAACACGGCAGCGCGACGAGTTTCATAGTCGGAAGTGATCAACTCGACCCTACAAGCGGGTCAGCAGTCGCCCTTGCAGTAGGAAGGCTGATCGTCTGTGCAGCAGTCTGAGTCAGCAAGGCACATCGACCAGCACCCTGAATAGCAGGTGCGCGGATTCGGTCCGGTCGCCTGCTGGCCGTGCACCGTTCCGAACGAGGCCTCGCGATCCGGAGATGGCTCGTAGCTGGTAACGTTTAGGT
>NZ_DATBNB010000523.1 GCF_036554565.1 Longimicrobium sp.
CGCGCAGGAAACCGCCCCGGACACCGCAACCGCCGCATCCGACAGCACCTGGCGCGAGCACTACGAGGCGGGCGAAGCGGCCCGCCGCACGGGCGACTGGGGCACGTGGCGCTACGCCCTGGTGCGCGTGCGCGAGCAGATCGGCTATCACCCATCCATCGTGCTGAACCTGGCCCGTGCCGACGCGCGCCTGGGGCGGACGGAAGACGCCGTCGAGTGGCTGCGCGCGTACGCCGCCACGGGGCTGACCGGCGACGTCGCGGCGGACTCGGCGCTGGAATCCATCCGCTCGGCGCCGGGGTGGGCGGCCATCGCCGAACGGATCGCCGCCAACGCGCGGCCGGTGGGCGCGGCCCAGGTGGCGTTCACGCTGCCCGATTCCGCCTTCCTTCCCGAGGGCGTGGCGTTCGATCCGCGCACGGGGCGCTTCTTCCTGTCCAGCCTGCGCCACGGCGGCATCGCCGCGTACTCGCCGGCGGGCGGATGGACGGAGTTCGTCCCCCCGCGCCGCGACGGGCAGTGGTCCATGCTGGCCATCGCCGCCGACACCCTGACGCGAACCCTGTGGGCCGCTACGGCCGCGTCACCCCTCTTCGCGGGTTACCAGGCGGCGGATTCCGGACGCTCGGCCCTGCTGGCGTACGACATGGACACTGGCGCCCTCCGCCGCCGCTACGAGCCGCAGGGGGACGAGCGCCACACGCTGGGCGACATGGCCGTGGCGCCGGATGGCACCGTGTACGTGTCGGATGCGGACGAGGGCGTGGTCTATCGGCTGGAGCGTGGCGGGGAAGAGATGGAGCCGTTCGCGGCGGAGGGGCTGGTGTCGCCGCAGGGGATCGCGGTGGCGGCGGATGGGCGGCGGCTGTACGTGGCGGATTACGTACGCGGCATCGCCATCGTCGATCGTCAAAGCAGCGAGGTGGAGTGGGTGCAGGCCGCGGATTCCATCGCAATCTCCGGCATCGACGGCCTGGTGCGGGCCGGCCGCGGGCTGGTCGCGCTGCAGAACGGGGTTACGCCCAAGCGGGTGGTCTACCTGGAACTGGATTCGGCCGGAAAAGCGGTGACGGGCTGGCGCGCGCTGGAATCGGGCACGCCCCTGCTCACGCAGCCGACGCACGCGGTGGTGGTCGGGGGCGAGTTGTTCTTCATCCCCGACAGTGGCTGGGAGCGCATCGGCGACGACGGCGCGGTGAAGCCCGGGATGGTGCTGGAGCCCGCGCATCTGATGCGGATGCCGCTGCCGTAGAGGGGCCCCTCCCCCGCCCCTCCCCGCACAAACTGCGTGCGGAGAGGGGAGAACAACGACTTCTACGCGCACCGCACCACATCCTGTCATCGTGAGGCCCTGGCGCACCGAACCGGCCCCCGGCACCCGCGCCACACCCTGTCATCCTGAGGCCCAGGCGCACCGAACCGGCCCGCAGCACACCCTGCGCGGGCCGAAGGATCTAGCCTGAAACACGTATAAACCTGGGCGCGGCAGCGGTCACACAAGCCGGGGCCTCGGCTGCCGTGGGGCCCTCACCCGGCCGCGCTGACACGCGGGCCACCCTCTCCCACAAAGAGCGTGGCGAGAGGGGGTACACACCAGACCGTGGTGGCACGACTTAACTTCTTGCAGCACAAGAGCGTGTCATCCTGAGGCCCAGGCGCACCGAACCGGCCCGCAGCACACCCTACGCGGGCCGAAGGATCTAGCCTGAGCCACGTACAAACCTGGGCGCGGCAGCGGTCACAAAAGCCCGGTGCACACCCTGCCGGGGCGACTGAAGTCGCGGCAACAACCACACGAAGTCCGCCTTCGCGGACTCGCCTGCCCTCGTGCGTGTTCAGCCTTGTGGCGCGCCCGGAGCCCCCTCCAGGAACTGCCTCCACTCGTCGGACTCGGCGACGCGCTTCAGGACGGCGTTGCGGGTGTGGAGGAACCGCGTCATGTAGCGCCGCAGCACCAGGCGCTCGGCGATTCGGCCCAGGATGCCGAGCGGAGCGGCGAACCGGAGCTCGTCCCGCAGCATGGTCCCGCCATCCGGCGCGGCATCGATGTGGTGGTCGTGCACCATCGACGCGAACGCCCCGCGCACCATCGTATCCTGAAAGTAGCGCGGCCGGTCGAACGCGCTGATGCGGCTCGTCAGGTGCTGCCGCACGCCGAAGTGCCGCGCGCGCCACGTCACGGACTGCCCCAGCTCGATCAGCCCCGACGTCCGCCCCGCCACCGCCTTCTCACCCGTGTGCGCGAGAGAGACGCTGTGGAAGTCGATGCTGCGCGCCAGGTCGAACACGCGGTCGGGCGGCGCATCGATCTCAAGGGAGACGTGAATCGTGATCACCGGCCAACCCCAGGTTTCGTTCCCAAGATCCGGAACGAGGCGATTGAAGTTGAGGACATCCCCACCCTCGAGGCGAGCCGGTAGTAGACGTTCATGCGACCGGGCGCGGCGAATGGATGCCTGGCGGTGCGAAGATGTGCAGCAGCACCACCGCGATCAGCGCCGCGAGCGCGAGGTACTGCGCGGCCCACGGCCAGCGGTGGCGTGCCGCGAGCACCACCCCCGTGTACAGGCACGCCACCGCCCCGGTGCCGAGTGCCCAGAGCATGCCCGTAAACCACTGTTGCATGGGCGGTGTGGTCGTCCCCGCCGCCATCGCGGCGACCAGCATGTAGAAGAGCAGCGCGAGGAAGTACAGCACGAACGCCGCCCCGTTCAGGCAACTGAAAAGGACGCTGGAGCTCCGATCAATGCGGCGCCCCACCAGCGCGTCGCGGACGCGGCCGCCCAAGGTGGACTGTGTGGAACGCTCGTCAGTGGGCATCGAGATGCTGGACATGAAGGGAAGCCTGTTCGAGGGGAAATCAACAAACACCGTTCACCCGAAGAAGCCCGCTCCTGCGCAAACCCGCCGTTGATCGAATCGCTCGACCCGAGCAAGTAGCGATGGGCTTACCAGCCCTTCTCGTCTGGATCCCAGCCGAACGCCTTCTTCATCAACTCGCGGCCGAGTCGCGGCGCGGCGAGGCGCAAACGCATTTCACGTTCGGAGAGCGATCCGTACCGCACGCGGATGTCGGCCCGGCGCCGCTCATCCTCCAACCGGTTGAGTTCGGCGATGCATTCGAGCTTTTCACTGATCGGCATGCGCCGGTATCGCTCGTTCCGAGCTTCTTCGTCGCCCGGCAGAAACCCGGAAATCGGCATCAGGCAACCTCCCGGATCTGTCATCGACTTCACCGCGCCGGTCTCCACATCGACTTCCAGCCGTTTGTAGACACGGGGAAGCACGCGCGCGCCGCTGCTGAGCGTGGTGGCGAACGCGTTCTCCCGAATGGCAGGCTCAGCCCAGCCGAGCGTGATGTTCCAGTACCGCTCGTCGTCCGAAAGCTCCACCTCTTCCAGCCGGAGGTGCTTCAACTCGGATTCGGCGTACAGGTGGCGCACCCACTCCTGCGCCACCCCGAAAGCCTCTTTGACCGTGAGCATGGCCGCTCAGTGCGGGTGGCGCAACGATGGCCGGAGTGCCGTCGCACCGCGAGATATCGCGCTTCCCGCACCAGGTTCAAGCCGCGGACGTTATCCGCCAGCGGGCGCACCACCCCCCACCAGGTGCCCCGTGCGCTCCTGGATGCTGCGCACCTCGCGGGTGCGGCTGCGGAGGGCGCTGATGGCGTCTACCGCGGCTTCGGCGGCGGACATGGTGGTGATGTACGGAACCTTGTAGGTGATGGCCGCCCGCCGCGCCGCGTAGTCGTCGTACTGGCTCTGCTTGCCCAGCGGCGTGTTGATCAGCAGCGCCACGCTTCCCGAGATGATGTGGTCGGCCATGTTCGGCCGCCCCTCGTTCACCTTGAAGATGGCGTCGCACGGAATTCCGCGCTGCCGCAGGTACTTGGCCGTGCCCCCGGTGCCCTGGATGCGGAAGCCCATGTCGTGCAGGCGCCGCGCGATGGGCGTTACCGTGCGCTTGTCGCGGTCGTTCACGGTGATGATCACGTTGCCGCCCGAGGGCAGCTCCATCCCCGCGGAGATCTGGGCCTTGGCGAACGCCATCCCGAAGCTGTCGTCGAAGCCCATCGCCTCGCCGGTGCTCCGCATCTCGGGCCCCAGCACCGTGTCGCCCTCCAGCTTGTTGAAGGGGAATACGGATTCCTTTACCGCCACCCCGCCGACAGGAATCTCCTCCGGCAGGTGGAAGTCTGCCAGCCGCTCGCCGCCCATCAGCCGCGCGGCGATGCGGGCGAGGGGCACGCCCGTGGCCTTGCTCACGAACGGCACCGTCCGCGAGGCGCGCGGGTTCACCTCGATCACGTACACCTCGCCCTCGAAGACGGCGTACTGCACGTTGATCAATCCGACGACGCCCAGCTCCAGCGCGAACCGGCGCGTGCTTTCGCGCATCTGCTCGATGTGGCGGTCCTCGAGCAGGTACGGCGGCAGCACCTGCGCGCTGTCGCCCGAGTGGATGCCGGCCTCCTCGATGTGCTGCATCACCCCGCCGATCACCACCGTTTCGCCATCGCACAGGGCGTCGACGTCGGCTTCGAAGGCGTCTTCCAGGAAGCGGTCGATCAGCACGGGGCGCTCGTGGCTGACGCTGGCGGCCGTCGCAAAGTAGTGGCGCAGCTGCGGCTCGTCGTACACGATCACCATCCCCCGCCCTCCCAGCACGTAGCTGGGGCGCACGAGCACGGGATAGCCGACGCGCCCCGCGATCTCCGCCGCCTGCTCCATGCTGGTCGCCAGGCCGTTCGGCGGCTGGCGGATTCCGAGCGAGCGGGCCAGCTCCTCGAAGCGCTCCCGGTCTTCCGCGCGGTCGATGGCCTCCACCGGCGTGCCGAGGATGGGAACGCCCAGCCGGTCCAGCGGCTGCGCCAGCTTCAGCGGCGTCTGCCCGCCCAGCTGCACGATGACCCCCTCGGGTTGCTCCAGGCGGACGATCTCGAGAACGTCTTCCAGCGTCAGCGGCTCGAAGTACAGCTTGTCGCTGATGTCGAAGTCGGTGGAGTTCGTCTCCGGGTTGGAGTTGACCATCACCGTCTCGAAACCCGCCTCGCGCAGCGCCAGCGCGGCCTGCACGCAGCAGTAGTCGAACTCCACCCCCTGGCCGATGCGGATGGGCCCGGAGCCCAGGATGACCACCGTGTGCCGGTCGGACGGCTCGGACTCGTTCTCCTCGCCGTACGTCGAGTACAGGTACGGCGTGGTGGCGGGAAACTCACCCGCGCAGGTATCCACCCGGTTGTAGACGGGGTGCAGCTTCATCCCCCAGCGGCGCTCGCGGACGGCGTCCTCCGTTTCGCCGCGGATGCGCGCCAGCTGCACGTCGCTGAAGCCCAGCTTCTTCATCCGCTGCAGCGCGTCGCGGTCCACCTCGCCCAGCCCGGCGTACTCGCGCTCGGCCTGCACCAGCTGCTCGAGCTGCGCGATGAACCAGGGGTCGATGAAGGTGAGCTCCGCGACCTCGTCGACGGTGAAGCCGGCCTCCAGGGCTCGCTTGAGCTGGTAGTAGCGCTCGGGCGTCGGGCGGCGCAGGGCGCGGCGCAGCGTCTCGGCCTCGTCGTCGTCCAGGCGGTCTTCCTTGAGCGTGCTGGTTTCCCAGCCGCCGCGGCCCACTTCCAGCGCGCGGATGGCCTTTTGCCACGCCATCTTGAAGGTGCGCCCGATGGCCATCGACTCGCCGACGGCCTTCATCTGCACGCCCAGCGTGGCGTCGGCCTTGGGGAACTTTTCGAAGGCGAAGCGCGGGAACTTTACGACCACGTAGTCCAGCACCGGCTCGAACGACGCCGGCGTGCACGCGGTGATGGCGTTGGGCAGTTCATCCAGCGTGTAGCCCACGGCCAGCTTGGCGCCGATGCGGGCGATGGGGTAGCCCGTGGCCTTGGACGCCAGCGCGGACGACCGCGACACGCGCGGGTTCATCTCCACGATCAGCATTTCGCCGTTCGCGGGGTTCAGCGCGAACTGCACGTTGCAGCCGCCCGCCTCCACGCCGATCTCGCGAATGATGGCGATGGCCGCGTCGCGCATCTTCTGGTACTCCACGTCCGACAGCGTCTGCGCCGGCGCCACGGTGACGCTGTCGCCCGTGTGCACGCCCATGGCATCGACGTTCTCGATGGAGCAGATGATGACGACGTTGTCGGCCCCGTCGCGCATCACCTCCAGCTCGAACTCCTTCCAGCCGATCACCGACAGGTCGATCAGCACCTCGTGCACGGGCGATAGCTCCAGCCCGTGGCGCACCTGCTCCTCGAACTCCTCGCGGTTGTACGCGATCCCGCCGCCGGTGCCGCCCAGGGTGAACGACGGGCGGATGATGGCCGGATAGCCCGTGTCGTCCACGATGCGCCACGCGTCGTCCAGCGACCGCGCGAAGCCCCCGTGCGGCACCTTCAGGCCGATGCGGTCCATGGCCTTGGCGAACTCGCTGCGGTCCTCGGCCATGCGGATGGCGCGCGCGTTGGC
>NZ_DATBNB010000524.1 GCF_036554565.1 Longimicrobium sp.
CTCGTAGTACCCGACCGCCGCGCCGAGAACCACGCCGGCCACCAGGCCGATCCCGCCGCCCCGAAGCACCGAGCGCCCCCGGGCGGCGCCCGTCCGAAGCTGCACGCGCTGGATGTCGGCGCAGGGGACGGACAGGAGAGACCGGCCGGGGACCGTTACGGACAGCGAGGTGTCGGACGGCTTGGGCGACTCGGCCACCACGTACGTGTTCGCCCCGGGCGCGTGCAGGCGCACGGTGGACCCGGCCTGCAGCGACGGGCAGGCACCCTGCGCGGCAAGGATAGAGGGTACGGCGGAGAACGCGAGCAGGCCCAGCATGTAGCGGATACGCATTCGGCAACTCTGGCTGGTGAACGGGACACCCGCGACACCGCACCTGTCGGTGATGGCCGCGAGCGGCGTTGGCGGCCACAGCACATCCGGCCGCCCCCGCACCCCTGACTCTACGGTGAGCGGACGCTCATGCGCAACCAGCCCCGCCGGCGGGCGGCACCCGGGAGCGCGGCCGCCACGTCGGCGGCGGCACCGGTGCGTGCGAAGTCACGGCGAGAGATGGCCGCGCTCATGGATGCTCGGGCGAGGGAGTGGCGGCAGATGGAGTGGGATAGCAGCCTACGCAGGCGGGGGCGCGGCGGCAGGCAAAAAGAACCCGTTGACGCGACGTGCGGCGGAACCCTCACGCGAGTGACGTCCGAAGTACACTAGCACAGACGGGAGGTAATCGCGAAGGGGGACAAATGAAGAACCGCGCGCCGGGAGGGTTCCCGGCGCGCGGCTCACCGGCCTTTCCAAGGTCAGAAGCTGATGCCGATGCCGAACGCCCGGTAGCTCCCGGTCGTGAGCGCCGCGCGCAGCGTGCCGCCCACCGGCAGCGACACGTCGACGCCCCAGTCCACCACCGCGCTTCCCTCCCACGGCCCCACGTAGGGAGCTGGGCCGGAGTGATGCTCCAGCACCACGCGCGGCGTCATGTACGGGCGAATGCTCCCGCCGTCATACGCGAGGCTGAAGCCCAGCGGTGCGCTGACCACCGTCTCGGCGTTCATCCCGACGCCCAGCCCCGCAACCAGCGACGCGCGCACGGGCCCGCCGGCCTGCGGGTTCAGCGGCATCGCGTAGTCGATCCCTGCCATATACGCGACCTCCCGCCCGGGACTGAGCATTCCCTCGCTGAACGGCCCGGTACCGATACCATCCATGATGCCCACCCGCAGCCGCAGATCGGCGACGCGCGAGAACGGCCGCACCGCCACCGCGATGCCCATCCCGGCGCCGTTCGCGTCGCTGGACAGGATTTCGAACCGGGACTGCTCCAGGGGCGAGCTGAACAGCGGCCCGCCCCACTGCTGCGCGTGTGCCGGCGCGGCGGCGAGAACGGCGGCGGCGATGGGAATCGAACGAGAAAGACGCATGGGCATGGCTCCGCGAAAGGATTGTGGACGGATACGGACGCATCAGGCTACACGCCACGAATCACCACGGTTCCCACGCAGAAAACCACCGGAAATCCAGCAAAGCCATCGGTGGAACGTTCCGACACGACCCACGAAACGTTCCAACTCTCCTCTGCGGTGCGCCCCGACTCGCCCGGCCGTGCGGATGCATGGTCTCATGCGTCACTTCCACACGGCCGCGGAAGCGTGTTCGGGACGAAGCGACACATCCGTGAGAGATGAAGTATAGAGTGCTGGCATCCCCTGCAGGGCGGTAGGTGTTCCCCGTCCGGGACGCACCTGCTCAGATCTCCGGAGTCGCTAACGCGGACAGGATTGTCGCTCCTCTGGGAGGGTTATCGGGACTTGAAGAACGCCGAACAAGGACCTTGCTCCGGCCCGCTCCCGATTTTAGCTATGTAGCCCCGAGGTGGCATCGGTCCTGAAAGCAGAGGTGCTGCGATGAAAGAAATTTTGAGTTGGGCACCAATAATCTGGACGGCTCGTATCCTCCTCCTGATTCTCATGGGAGGAACAGGTTATATATTTCTGCTATTTCTCCTTCGATTCCTCAATTGGAAGACAATCAAGGGTATGGCCCTTGCTTCGCCACCAGAGATCGAATCGGTGGGAGGAGAATTTGCGGGTGCGAAAGCAGAGGTTAAACTTGTGGCTCAAGGTCGGCAATTGACCTCGATCGAGCAACGAGTGATGGATGTCGAGGAGAGCCACGCAGCGTTGGTCGAGGCGGTAAAGCAGATGCGAGGCGAAGGTGGGAAAGCCAAGAGAAGGGGGTGAGTCCAATGGAGCGCATTGACGAACTACTCGAAAAAGCTACCCCGAATCTGGCGCGGCGGGAGCGGTTGCGAAACATCTATTCGGAATGGGAGCGAGCCAAGAGCGTCGTCGGCTCGCGAGATCGCGTACATATTCCCATCCTCATTCGCGAGGAACCGCAGCCCGATGTAGCAGGGGTGGTTATTTCCGCCGTAGACGCAGAGGAATTCAAACAGATTCGTGAAGAACTCGCGGACGCTGGAGTCCCTGCGGAGTACGAACCCGGCCACTAAGCTGGGCGGAATCGTGGAAACCCGGTCCTGGGGGCTGGTTGATCGGGTAAGTCCGTCCGTCGTAGGATCCGTCTTTACGACCGGCCCTTTCGGGGCCGGTCGTTTTTCGTTACGCAACGCCGCCTTTTAGGAACAGCCTTTTTTCAGTTGCCGGTTGTTCTTATTTGACCGCCGTGTAGATCACGCTGAAGGTTCCCTCCGAATCTGCATAGATAGAGCCGTTCGCCGCGCCGTCCTTGCGGAACGACATTTCCAGGTCGCCCTGCTGCATCCCCGCGTCGGTAGCGTCGACCGTGTAGCCCTGCGCGGTGAGCTTGGCCCGGTAGTGCTCCAGCAACGCATTCTGAGTGGTGCCGCCGCCGGTGAAGTACGTGGTGTCCAACTCGTTGCTGCCGCAGAGCTGCGCGCCCGCGGGCGGCTCGGGAAAGTCCGCCGGGAGGGTGCCGCGGTCGCCGGGCTTCAGACGCAGCTGCTTCTCGACAGCCGTGCCGAAGCCATAGCTCGCGCACGAGCCCCCGCCCGTGGCCGGCGCCGCGGCGGTCGCGGGCGCCGGCGACGCGGTCGTTGTCTCCGCACCGGTACCGTTGGACGCGTCCGACGCAGCCTCCTCGTCCCCACCGCACGCGGCAAGGGTCAGCACAAGGACAGCGAGCGGGAGGATACGGCGGATGATGTAATTCATCGCTGATGCGGGGGCCAGGTGGATCGTGGGAGGCGAGCGCGGGATTTCCCCGGGTGCGGGCGGGAATGGAGAAGATAGGCAGCTCTCCGGCGCCGAACAATCTTTCTCGCGCACCTCAGGCTGCCAGATTCGGCCGCGGGGCGGGCCTCCGCCCGGTGTCATACATTACCGCCGGGGGGAGTTCGATCTCCGCGATCAGGAAAAGCGGATCTCAGGCGGCACCGGCTCGGAGGAGTGATCAGCCCTCGTTCTCCGGCAACTCAAGCCGGGTGGCGCGCTCCAGCACGGCTCGCCAATCACTGTCGGCGAGCCCGGCTTCCACCAGTAGATCTCGCCAGTCAACAGCCGCTTGGGCGAGCGCCGCATCGAGCTGTACACGATCTCCCCTGGAGCACAGAAGTGCGGCCATCTGTACACGTTCGCGAAGTTCAGCCCAGCGTTGTTCCGCTGGCGGGTCGCGCATCATCCCCAGCTGCTCCAGAACGCTGGCATGGTCCGCCGGAAACGCGGCCGCAACGTGTTGCCTGACGAGCGGAGAAACACTTTGCATGAGACCTGACGCCTCAAGTTCAATGGCGTACGGGCCGATCGCGTGCGATCCGTCGCCGCCGGTCAGCCGGGCGGACGGAGTGGCGCGTGGGTGCGCCTCACACCGTGCCCAGCGCTCTCTCTTCGCATCGCCGTTTCAGCCCGGCCGCTTCCTGGGCAAGGTACCGCTCGCTGAGGCCCCGCATCACCCACCCGATGATCCGCCCCAGGAATCCGCCGAACGTCACCGACAGCGTCACGCGGGATCGGTGGCCCCCGGACATCGGCTCTGCCCAGTGGTTCGCTTCGACGGTCGCGCCAGGAGAGCGGCTGACGATGCGAAAACCCCGCCCCGGTTCGAGCGCCGTAACCGTCCACTCGGCGGGCGGCACCTTCGGCTGTACGATCCTAAGGCGGCCGCCTACCGCCAACGGCGCGCCCGCATCACCAAGGCGCTCTACGCGCGTGACCGTCGGCGTCCACTCGTGCCAGCGCTCCACCTCGCTCAGAACCGCGAAGACCACGTCCGGAGGAGCCTCGACCTCGCTCGTGATGGTGAATTGCATTCCTCGCCTCCGTGACAGTGTCCGTATGCACCTCAGGAGCATTCCTTCGGATGAACACCTACACTCCCGACACCGAGCCTTCTGGTCATCAGACATGAGCGGGCCCGCCCGTCGGCCCCTACGTCACGTCAGGGAGCCCGGACGGGTGCGGTGTGCTATGAACGCGGCCGATACGGTGCGAGGAGGGCGGACCGGCGCCGGCGGATCAGCTGCGCGCCGATGGCGAGCACCAGGAGCGTGGCCACGGCTACCGTGATGGCGAACGCCGTCCCCTGTCCCGGGCGCGGGCGCAGCGCCGGCATCCGGGTCGCAATCTCCGACACGGCCGCCGCGGCCAGCCCCACGTAGGACCACGTCATCCACTGGTAGTGCCGCTCGAGTGCGCGTGCACGTGCCACGGCATCGCGGCGCCCTCGTGCCCGGCGCGCTCCCAGAGCCGCGGCGGTGCCTGCCACGACAGTGACAAAGCTGAAGATGGCGCCCACGTGGAACGGTCCGAAACGCCCGAACAGGCGGTAGATCAGGAGCGCGGTCGCGTTGAGCAGGAGCATGCTCACCACGTATAGCCAGCCGACTTGCCGGTGGCGGCGCGTACCCTTGCGGGTAAGGAGCACCGCCGCGCCCGCAACGAGCGCGGTCGAAGCCGCGATGGTGTGGATCCAGCCGAGAGAGATCATGCCTGCCCTACGGCTGCTTGCCCCGGAAAGGTTCGCGCGCTGACTTCAACCGTCAGCCCAGGCGGGAGCGAGGCTCACACCACCCGACTCCGTCGTCGTTCCACGGCATCACGACCTTCGGACCCACCAGACATCCGAGCACGATCCCGATCATCGCGATATTCACCAGACTCCACCATCCAAACAGACGCCCGCGACGCTGTAATCCACACACGGCAGCCGCGGGAGGGATCGGAATGCCCCGGGGGGTGCCTCACTCCTCCGGTCGTCCATGGCCGCACGAGCCGTCAAGAGCGCCGTCGCAGGGCAGCGCGGCCCTTTTCACCCGCGAACAGCAATCCGGTCCGCAGTACCCGGCGCCAGTTTCTCGCCCGGATGCCGTCGCTGAAGTTCTCCGCCAGGCAGTCGACGAAGATCTTCGTCAGCGCCGACAGTCCGCGATGGAAGGCCGCTTCGGCCTCCGGGTCGCCCCGCACCAGCGGCCACTGGCGCTCGTAGACGACGCGGATGCTACGCAGCATGCGCTCCCCGTCGCGCGACGAGCTGGCGCTGTAGCGCCGGTAGCGCGTCACCGCGGGTTCCTCGTAGCACCAGGCCGGGTACGCGCGCGCCACTCGCAGGTAGAAGTCGAGGTCGTCCGCGCCCCACGGATCGCGAAAGCCCCCCACGGCCGCCACCGCCTCGCGCCTGAACATCGCCGACGAGGGCGGGATGATGTACCAGTCGAATCCGAGCAGGATGTTGTACAGCCAGGTTTCGCTCGGCAGGCTGGCTACGCCCCACGGGACGGGCGCTCCCTCGTACGTCATCTCCTCGCGCTTTCCGATGACGAACCCGCATTCGGGATGCTCCGCGAACGCACGGAGCCCCGCCTCCAGGGCCGGTGGCAGCAGGTGGTCGTCGGCATCCAGGAACACGAAGAAGCGGCCGCGGCTGGCACGGATGCCGGTGTTGCGCGCGACCGCCGAGCCGCCGTTGGCCTGCCGCAGCGTGACCGTGCCGGCGTGCCGGGCGGTGATGGCGCCGACGTCGAGGGGCGATCCGTCGTCCACGACCACGATCTCGTAGTCGCCGCACGTCTGTGCGGCGACCGTGTGCAGCGTCTCGTCGAGCAGTTCCGCCTGCTTCGGCGTCGCGACGTAGCACGGGATGACGATGGAGACGAGCGGCGCGGGAGGATGCGTCCCGTCCGCCGGTTCGGGCGCCACAGGTACATGTTCGGGTGCGGTCATCAAGCTCTCAGCAAAGGTGTGCCCGTTCGTCTCACGCAATTCGGCGGAGAGTGCCCCAGGGCGGCCGCGCTTCAGCGGCTCGCGGTGCCGAAGCGCTTTGCCGACTGGATGCGCGCCTTCCGCAACTCCTCGTCGCGGTTCCGCGGGGCGGATTTGATCTGGATGGAGTCGATCAGCCGCCGCGCGCTCGCGGTGATCTCCTCGACCGCCCGATTGAAGGCCTCTTCGTTCGCGCGTGAAGGGTGCGTGGTCCCGCTCAGTTTCCGGACGTACTGCAGTGCGGACGCGCGCACCTCGTCATCGGTCGCGGGTGGCTCGAAGTTGGCCAGCGTCTTGATGTTTCGGCACATCGGGCCTCGCTGGTTTCGGATGGGCTGCTAGCCCAACGCTGGTTGCTGATGCTGGAGCGCGCTTACCTGCGTCGCGTCAGCACGACGTGGGTTGCCGCGGCGGTCGGCACATGGGTCGTGCACTCATAGGCCAGAGCCGGGAGGTCCAGGCCCTGCCACAGGTGCTCGCCGGACCCGAGCAATCTGGGCGCAACCGCCACGTGCAGCTCGTCGATGAGCCCCGCTTCCAGGTACTGGCGGACCGTCGCCACGCCACCTCCGATCTGCACATCCTTCCCGGCCGCGGCCGCGGTGGCGCGCTCCAGCGCCTCACCGATGCCGCCCGTGACGAAGTGGAAGACCGTACCGCCTTCCATCTGAACCGATGGGCGGTCGTGATGCGTCAGCACGAAGACCGGGCCACGATAAGGTGGGTTCTTTCCCCACCAGCCGCGCCAGGTATCATCGGGCCACGGACCGCGGAGCGGGCCGAACATGTTGCGTCCCATGATCCAGGCGCCGACGCCCTCCCCGAACCGCGCCGCGAAATCGTCATCCACCCCCGTGGTGCCGCCGGTCTTTCCGCCCATCCGCTGGAAGGTGCGCGTCGCGACGTACCAGTCGTGCAACTCTTCACCGCCGATCCCGAGGGGATCCTCGCGCGTCTGGCGCGGGCCCGCTCCGTATCCATCGAGTGATACCGTGAAGTTATGCACTCGTACACGAGTCATTGCTTGCTCCCGAGCCAGGATGACGATCCGAGAACTCCCGCTTCGACCGGTATGGCCCCCGTCAACCAAACGGCTGTACCGTCACCAGACGCCCGGGACCAGCCGGTGGCGTACACGCCCGGCATACGCCACCTAGCCCGGCAGTTCCCGCCGCAGGACGCCCCGCGGAAACGAACACCGTCGTGGCCAGGAGAGCGGCGTCGGCGAGAGGCGGCGGGCAACCATCAGCATTGGCAGATGGAGGAGCGAAGCGCCACACGAGGCAAAGGTCAGGGGCGTGGGGCCGGCGCGCAAGGCTTTCCTCTCGGCCGAAAACGGCTCCGACTGCAAAGGATCGCCGGCCTTTCGCCACATGCAACCGGGTGTCAGGCCGCGGATGGTCCCGATGAGATCAGGTACGTGGTGATCTCGAACTGGTGCCCATCAGGATCCTCGAAGTAGACCGAATGAGCAGCGTCATGGTCCTGGAAGCGAAAGGAAATCCCACGGCGCCGGAGCTCCTCCTGGGCAGCAACGAAGTTCGGATCATCGACACGGAACGCGATGTGGCGCACACAGATCGTGTCGCGGCCGGGTGGCGGGTGGGGAGCCGCGCTCGCTACCGGAAAGAGGGCGAGCGAGGTGCCGCCGATGCCCACGACAGCTGGAAAATTACCCCAGACTTCCTGATACTGCCGCCGTAACCCAAGAACCTCCTCATACCAGCGCACCGAACGCTCGACGTCGCGCACCAGGAGGGCAACATGGTCAATGCACTCCAGCTGGAACATGGCCGCGCTCTGGATGTGAGGATGAGGTCCGGCGTACGGGGCCAGGCCCTGCGGTGATCGTCGCGCCGCGCGCCACCACCATCATTGCCAGCGCCCACCCCCACGACTTGCCAGACCATGTGAGGCGGCGAAGGCAGCAGGCGAGCGCATCGATCGAGTGTCACCCCTCGGCGACCCTCGCGAGAAAGTCGTCGATCCACTGCTCGGCCTCTGCCAGGCCCGTGAACGATTTCCCCACCGCGCCCCGGTTGATCGCGACCGTTTCAGCGAACCGTTCCGGGTCCAAGGGAGGTTCGTGGCCCACGACGACGATTGCCGTTATGGCAGCCTGCGCACGCTGAGCCCTGGCAATTTCGCTCCCGAGCTCAAACCGCTCCACCGTGGTGAGCGACCCCTGCACGTTCAGCGCATCGATCAGAACAGCCCGGCGGCCGGAGCGCGCGGCCGACTCCAAGCCGCGGTTGAGCGCCACGACGAATTCCTTGGAGTTCATGGTGCCAGTGCACACCATGAGGATGTATCGCGGCAGGACCTCGACTCTATCTGTTTGCATGATCCACGCTCCGTGGTGGGCGAGCATGTGCACGGCGCGTTGCAGGAGTGCACAGAGATGATCGTTGGCCTGACGAGAACACGGTCAGAGCGCTGACGCAACGTTAGCTTGCCGGCACACCGGCGCAGGCCTGTCGGATCGCCGCGTCGCTTGCCTGGCGCGGATCGACTTCAATCCGCCACACCCGGGTCGTGTCACTCGCCGCCGCGCGCGAGAGCGGGACGATCCCGGACCGGGCGAAGGGAGGCCACACGTTGCTGACGACGATTGCCAGGTGGGGGAACCGGCATAGCACGATGTACGAGCCCGTCCCATCGTCCCCGTGATCCACGACGATGACCCCCCGGTCCAGCGCCCGGATGGCGCCGACGCGCATCGGGATGAGCGTGCCATCGGGGAAGCGCAGGCTGTCCCCGGCCGCCGCCCACAAGTCCGCGGGTTCGGCCCGGTGAAGGCTGTCGCCGTAGGCTTCGTATTCCGATTGGATTGCCCAGAGCGTCACCCCAGGCTCGTCGAAGCGCAGCGCGGGCGATGTCGTCCCCCCCACGCCTACCGTGTCCACCCGAGCCGTCGGGCAGAGCTGCCAGAGCGCGCCGACCGGCGCGCGTGCGGGGAGCCCGGCAAGGGTTGCGGCCGCGAGGCGGGCGCCGCTGGACACGGGGCAGCCGCCGGTCGGCGGCGCGGCCTCCCGTGCGACGGCATCCGCAGCCGCGACCCGGGGCGGGCTCGATCGCTCGCTGCAGGCGAGCGTGGCGCAAATCGCGAGCGCGGCCCCTGCCAGGTAGACTCGGCGCATCCAGAGAGAAAGGTGTGGCACCTAACGAGGCGAGGTTCAGGGGTGCGGGGAGCGCAAGATTTTCATCGGACCCGAAAACATACCCCGCCCGGCATCCTCTGCAAGCCGACCGTAAGGCGGGAGTCACCGCTGCGAAGCCCGGTTCAGCGGTGAGGCTGCCGTGCATAGTGCCTCCTGAGCAGATCGCCTCCGAAATCGTTCTCCAGATCGCGCCAGACCGTGTGGACGTGGTTCGCGTTGCTCTGGGCGTTGTCGTACTCCACCAGCACGGTAGGTCCGTGGATGCGGTAGTAGTGCGGCTCGCGCGGCTGGTACGCCCCGGCCCAGGCGAAGTGCAGGCGCCCAAACCCGGCCTCATCGATTCGTTGCAACTGCCTGGATGCCGCAGAATCCGCCATCCGCCCGGCGTACAATTCCAGCAGCCGGCGCAGCTGCCCCTGCTGCGCGATCGTCATCTCGGCCGCGGGCAGGCCGGCGAATGCCATCCCTCCCACCTCGGGAACGTTGCGGGTGAGAATGTCTTCGGATGGCTGCGCCGCGATGGTGGCGCGGGCACGTTGGCCGGGATCGAGCATGTGCAGCAGCTCGAAGGCGAGGTCCTCTTCCGCGGCGAGCAGCCGGGTCCCTGCCCGCGGCCCGCTGGGGACGCGCGCCGGGTTCGCGCCCATGAAGAGCGGCGCGACGATCTGCCCATGTGGGCCGAGATCCGTGACGTTCACCGAGAGGTGATGGCCCTCGAAGCTCCATCCCCAAGGGTGCGGCCCACCCGGCCCGGCGAAGAGTGCCAGGAAGTAGAGCTCCGGATCGCGCCCGGGTCCCCAGGGGCTGCCCCCCGCTCCTTCCAACTCGCCCAGAATGCCTTCGAGCTCGATGATGCCGCGCGCGAGCCCGGTGCCGCGCTCACTCAGACCGGTGCCCAGGAACGCAAACGCTGCTGCACGCTGCCCGGCATCCATCATCTGCAGCGGGATGCCGGTGCGCCTCTCCGGAACGTACGCCCACCGGGTGCGCTCCGGATGATCGAAGGGAAACGCGGCGGCGGCACGCTGCCGATCGTTCAGCGTCGAGAGGAAGGTCCGTGCGGTCCCGGCCCATGCAGACGTGTCGGGCCCGGATGCTCCGCCCGCAGGCCGGGGCGGTTGCGCACCGCAGCCGAGAAGCGCGCCGGCGAGGATCGCGGAGAACAGCCCCGCCGATCCGCGCCGGACGTACGTGACACGAGTGGACATGAACCTCAACGGAAGAGGGAGTGGTGTCGCCGGACCCGGCGATGCAACACACGGCAGCCGCGGGAGTGATCACCTTCGGCTGCCGTTGTGTTTTGCCAACGTCCATCCACAGCTGCGACGATCCGGCATTCGACCTCAGGTGCGATGTGTCGCCTGCACAACGCGGAGAATCTGCTCGACGATCGCCGATAGTCCCTGATCCGACCGAACCGCGAGTCGATCTGCCAAGGTGGGCGAGTACTGGGCAACCGACTTCGCATCCAGCCGGTGCCACAGAGGAAGGATGGCCTTCTCACCGGATACCGTCTCGCGTGCCACCAGGCCATCGAGTTCGCGCTGCGGCCACTCCTTCGCGAGGAAGTCCGGGCTGAGAACTACCACGCCGAAGCGGCATCGCGCGAGTCCTCGATCGATGCTTCGGCGAAGGCTGTCGCCGAGCATCAGCGTGGCCTCATCGAACCACACGGTCGCGCCGCGTTCCACCAGCGCGGTATACAGGGGCCGCGCGATCGTGTCTTTGTCCTCCCACGCATGACTGATGAACACGTCGTATGTCGGCCCAGCGGAGTCCTCCAGCCGGTTCTGCTCGGCCGGGTGGGGCTGCTCTGTCGTACGGGACTGGGCGGCGGGTACCTCGCGAGCGCTCAACTCGGTAAGGAGGGCCAAAATGCGCTCCCAGAAGTCCAGGGCGCGTGAGTACTCATCACCCTCACCACGATCGAGTGCCTCGCTGAACAGGTTCCGTGCTAGCTGGTACCGATCGAACGTCTCGGGACCGTAGTGCGCCTTCAGCTTGGCCTCGATCACCCGATGCCACTCCTGCGCCTCCTTCATCGGAACGCGCTTCCACGAAGGCAAGGCTTCCCTGTCCCCGCTTGGCAGGCGGCTTTCCGCCTCCAGTCGCCGAACCATATCTCTGCCTTGCGCGATCTGTTCTTCGAACATTTTTTTCCTTCCGTTTCGAAGGTACACGCCTCCGGGCGGGATACGACACAAAGGGTCAGGGGTGCAGGGCGGGAGCGCAAGCCTTTCGTGCGCTGAATGGCGCGCCCGATCTCCCCTGCATGCTTTCTCCTCGCGAAAGCATGTCTTGATGATCCGTTATTCAAGCGCCATAATGTTTCCTGCGAGCTTCTCGCGCGGCACTGGTTTGGGGACCGGTGGAGTTGGAGCGTGTGGGCCCACCGCGTGCGCCGCTACATCAACATCACGGAGTCGCAGGCTCCCGCCATCGACTCCGGTATCCCGAACTACAAGTACATTTACTTCCGCTAGGGAACGGCTATGATGCGGCGCAAAAACTACGGCAGACAGACGTGGATCCCCCTTGTGGCGATCGGCGTCGCGCTCACACTTGCAGCGTGCGAAGGCAACCTTTTCGGCACATACCAGGGTCCCGCTCCAGCGTCCGCCGATCTGATCGACGAAGCAGCGGTCGTGCGGTCGGTGCTGCGTGATCCCGCGGGTGAGCGCCAGGGGCTGGTGTCGCTGGTGCACCTGGACCGGCTGGCGTACCAGCAGCCGGGGCGACGCGGGGACGTCAATCGGGTGGTGGCCCTACTGCACGGCGACGACGGCCCGTCGCTGGATTCGCTCGGGCTCGAGGTGGGTGACACAGTGGCGGTGAGCACCCGTTACCTGGGCGTTACGCTGTCGGGGCCTGGACCGGGAAAGATTCCCGGATGGGCCGGCTACAATTACCTGG
>NZ_DATBNB010000525.1 GCF_036554565.1 Longimicrobium sp.
CCTGAAGCGATTCGAGATCGGCGAAGCGGTGTAGCACGCCAACGCGCAGAAGAGCGGATCTCACGCGGAGGCGCGGAGGTCGCGGAGAACAGAGGAGGCGCCCTCGGTTCCTCCGCGTCCTCCGCGCCTCCGCGTGATCCCAGTTCCTTCACGCTGGCATCCGGTGGGTCGGCGTGCTAAATCTCTAGCCGGGCAACACCGCAACCTGATCGTGACCATCCTCATGCGTTTCAACATCGCGGCCCGCGTTGCGCGGGCTTCCGGGCTCGCCGCGCTGGGCCTGCTCATCGCCGGCACGGCGGCCGCGCAGCCGCGCGTGGAATACGAGATCCGCTATCCCAACCGCGTGCACCACGAGGCGGAGGTGACCGCCACCTTCCACGGCGTGCCGGCCGGGCGCCCGCTGCAGGTGCGCATGAGCCGCACGTCGCCCGGGCGGTACGCGCTTCACGAATTCGCCAAGAACGTCTACGCCGTGCGGGCGGCAGACGGCGCCGGCCGAGCGCTCTCCATCACCCGGCCGGACCCGCACCAGTGGGACGTGGCCGGGCACGACGGGACGGTGCGTGTAACGTACACGCTGTTCGGCGACCGCGTAGACGGGACGTACACGGCCTTCGACGCCACGCACGCCCACATGAACATGCCCGCGACCTTCGTGTGGGCGCGCGGGATGGAGGACGCTCCCGTCCGCGTGCGCTTCGACCGGCCGGAAGGGTGGCGCGTGGCCACGCAGCTGGTGCCCACGCCGGACAGCAGCGTGTTCACCGCGCCGCACCTGCAGTACTTCATGGACTCGCCCACGGAGGTTGGCCCGTTCGACCTGCGCACCTGGACCGTGGCGGGACCGGGCGGGCGCACGTACACCATGCGCCTTGCCGTGCACCACCTGGGGACCCCCGCCGAGCTGGACCGCTACGCCGAAAAGGCCAAGAAGGTGGTGGCCGAGCAGATCGCCACCTGGGGCGAGCCCGCGGCGTACGATTTCGGCACCTACACCTTCATCGCCGACTACCTGCCCTGGGCGGACGGCGACGGGATGGAGCACCGCAACTCCACCATCATCACCTCCAGCAACTCCCTCGCGCGGGCCGAGATGGGGCTGCTGGGCACGCTTTCGCACGAGTACTTCCACTCGTGGAACGTGGAGCGCGTGCGTCCCGCCTCGCTGGAGCCGTTCGACTTCACCGAGGCCAACATGTCGGGCGAGCTGTGGTTCGCCGAGGGCTTCACCAGCTACTTCGACGACCTGTTCATCCGCCGCGCGGGGATCGTAAGCGACTCCGTCTACTCCATTTCCGCGGGTGCGATGGCCAACGCGGTCACCAACGCGCCCGGCCGCCGGTACTTCTCGCCGGTGGAGATGAGCATGCAGGCCCCTTTCGTGGACGCGGCCGTTTCCATCGACCCGCACAACCGCGGCAACACCTTTCTCAGCTACTACACCTGGGGATCGGGGATCGCGCTGGGGCTGGACCTGACCCTGCGCAGCCGCTTCCGCAACGTCACCCTGGACGACTACATGCGGGCGGTGTGGCGCGAGTTCGGCCGGCCGCAGACGGAGGCGCTGGCTCCCGCGCGCCCGTACACGATGGCCGACCTGCGGCGCGTGCTGGGCGAGGTGACGGGCGACCGGGCGTTCGCGGACGACTTCTTCGCCCGCTACGTCGAGGGGCGCGAGGCGGTGGACTACGCCGCGCTCCTGGGCCGGGCCGGGTTCCTGCTGCGCAAGACGCAGCCGGGCCGCCCCTGGCTGGGCGCGCAGCTCGAGGACGTGCAGGGCGGAGGCGTGCGCATCGCCGGCTACCCGCCCGCCAACGGCTCGCTCTACGCCGCGGGCTTCACCGC
>NZ_DATBNB010000526.1 GCF_036554565.1 Longimicrobium sp.
GCCTCGCGGGCCAGCCCCTCGCGGTCCAGCGGGTGGTGAAAGACGCGCGTGGGCTTGAGCGTGGCCAGCAGCGCCGCGAGCCCGGGGCCGGGGGCGCCGGCGGGCGCGGTGACGAAGAGCGCCGGGCCGTCTGCCCCGCGACCGGCCAGCGCCTGGACGACCGCGGGCTCCAGCAGCGCCGCGTCGACCACGGCCAGCTGGAAGCGCGACGCGCGCAGCGCCTCGGCCGCCTCGGCGGCGGCCGGAAGGAAGTGCACGCTGGCGCCGCCCAGCCGGCGGGCCAGCCACCCGGGAACGTCGGGAGGCAGCCCGGCCACCAGGACGGCGGCGGGAGAGGGGCTCACGCGGCGGTCACCACCCGAGCACGGCCGCCACCTCGTCGGCCAGCGCCATGGGGTCGAAGGGCTTGGCTAGCACCCCCACCACGCCCAGGTCCTCGAAGGCGGCGCGGTCTGAGGCCTGCACCTTGGCCGTGAGCAGGATCACGGGAATGCCGGCCGTCTCCGGATCGGCCTTCAGGTGGCGCACCGTGGTGGGCCCGTCCATGTCGGGCATCATCACGTCCATCAGGATGGCCTCGGGCTTCAGCGCGCGCGCGGCGGCCAGCGCCCGGGCCCCGGACGAGGCCGTGTGCACCTCCCATCCGGCGGTCATCGCCAGCGAAAGCTGGGCGACTTCGCGGATGTCGTCTTCGTCGTCAACCAGCAGCAGCGTGTGGCTCATCGGGTTCGGCTCGTCGCGCGGGCGCGATCCTGTTCAGCAGGGTGACGACCCGCCGCTCGAAGTCTTCCGGCGGAAGGCGGCCCTTGGTGAGGAACTCGGTGTGGCCCAGGCGCAGGCGCTCGCGGTCGCCCTCGTCCAGGTCGCGGGCGGAGTACACCACGAGGGGCACCCCGGCCAGCCCGGCGCCGCGAAGGCGCTCCACCACCCAGAAGCCGTCGCCGTGGGGCAGGGCCAGGTCCAGCACGATCATGTCGGGCGGGCTGGTGCGGCTGGTTTCCACCGCCTCCACCCCCGTGGCGGCGTGCATGGCCTCGATGCCGTGGCGCCCGAACATGTCGGTGAGCAGGCGCGCCAGGTCGGGGTCGTCTTCCACCACCAGCACCCGGCGGGGACGGGCGCGGCGCGCCACGGCCTCTTCCAGCGCATGGAGCAGCCCCTGCTCGGCGAAGGGCTTTTCCACCCACTCCACCACGTCGCGCTGCTCCTGCACGCGGGGCATGGGCTTCACGGCGCTCAGGATGACCACCGGGATGTCGGCGGTCTCCGGGCCGCGGCGCAGCGCGCGCAGCGTGTCGGAGCCGTTCATCCCCGGCATCATCATGTCCAGCAGGATGGCGCGGGGGCGGATGCGCGCCGCCTCGCGCAGCGCCGACTCGCCGTCCGCCACCCCCACGGTACGGTAGCCCCACCCCTGCAGGATCTCTTCGACGGTGGCCAGCATCACCGGGTCGTCGTCGCACACCAGCACCAGCGGCCCCTCGGGGTCGCGGGCGGGCTCGGGGACCGCCGGTGCCGCGCCGGCCTCGCGCGTGGCGGCCGGGTCGCGCGTCACGTCGTCGCCCGCCTCGGGCGAGGGGA
>NZ_DATBNB010000527.1 GCF_036554565.1 Longimicrobium sp.
CGTCCTCTCCGTTTTCTCTGCGTCCTCTGCGTGATTGCTTTTAGGTTTTTTCGATCTCGCGCATTCCCCGCCGCTAGACCCACATCGTGAACACCGCCACCTCGGGCAGCGAGCCGAAGCGCACCGGGAGCGTCGACATGCCGATGCCGCGGCAGACGTAGAGCGGCGCCGCACCGGGATCGTGGAACCAGCCCCGGACGTAGCGCCCGCTGGCGGGGGGCAGGATGGGCGTCCATCCGAAGAGGTTCACCTGGCCGCCGTGCGTGTGCCCGCTCAGCACGGCCGCCACGTTGCGCAGATCGAAGTCGGGCGCTGGCGCGGGCGGCGCGTCGACGCCGAACGCCGAGTTGGCGAACAGCCGGTCGCGGTGCTCCGGGCAGTGGGCCAGGACCAGGTGCGCATCGGCACCCTTGGCGGCGGCGCGGCCGAACGTGCCCGGGCCGTCGGGCTGCCCGCCAAGGAGATCGTCCAGCCCGATGACAGCCAGTCCCCGGCCACCTACTTCGTGCACGGCGGACTTGTTCACCAGCAGCCGCCCGTTGAACCGGCCGTAGATGGCGGCGAGGTCGGCCATGTCCACGCCGCCCCAGTATTCGCGGTTGCCGGCGATGGCGTACTTGGGCGTTCGGCGATCGAACAGTTCCAGCAGCGACGCCAGCTCGGGGAGGCGCTCCTTGTCGTCCACTGAGTCGCCGGTGAAGAGCACGAAGTCCGGCTTCAGCCGGTTGACCTCCGCGGCGATGCGCTGGTGGATGCGGTCGACGGAGTGCAGGTGAAGGTCCGTCACCTGGACGAAGCGCATCTGCCGCTGCTCCGGCGAGGTCCGCGCGTTGATGGCGTGGCGGGTGAACTCCACGCGGCGCCGCTCGATCAGGAAGGCGTCGCCGCCCACCGCCGCCGCGCCGGCCGCGCCAAGAGCCAGGAAACGTCTGCGGGTGATGAGGGGTGAACGCGAGCCGGCCGGTGGAACGAGTCCACCGGCCGGCGCGTCCTGGCAGTCGATCATCGGCGCGGCGTCAGGCGCGGGCGACCCGGCGCGGAGCGTGCGCGCCCCGCTTGTTGAGCGCGTACAGCACGCCGAGCCCCGTCGCCACCAGCCCGAGGCTGATCAGCTGCGCCACCGAGATCGCCCCGAAGAAGCGGTCGTCCTTGGCGCGGAAGATCTCGACGATGAAGCGCTCCACGCCCGCCATGGCCAGCCACGCGAAGAACAGCTTCCCCGGCGTGTCGGCCAGCCGCGGACGCAGCTTGAACAGCGCGAGGAGGATGAGAAACGACATCCCCGCCTCGTACAGCTGCGTGGGATGAACGGCGAGCACCTGGGTGTCGGGCACGCTGGCGGGCAGGTCTACCCCGAAGGCGCGCAGGTTGCCGGCGGTGGAGGGCGGCGCGCCCTGCGGAAACGCCACGGCCCAGGGCGCGTCGGTGGGGGCGCCGTAGTCGTCGCCCACCAGGAAGCATCCCACCCGCCCGATGGCGTACCCCGTGGCCAGCCCCGGCGCGATGGCGTCGCCGTACGGCCATGTGGGCAGCTTCAGTTGGCGAAGGCGGAACAGCACCGCCAGCGCGCCGCCGATGAAGCCGCCGTACCACACCAGCCCGGAGCGCGACAGCAGCGCAGTCCACGGGTCGGCCGCGGTCTCGGAGAAGTTGAGGATCAGGTAGTAGATCTTGGCACCCAGGATGCCGCCGATGGCCGCCCACCCGGCCAGGTCCCACGCGTGCTCCGGGTTGTGCCCTGCCTGCTTGAGCTCGCGGGCGGTGACCCACGATGCGGCGAGAAACGCCAGGGCCATCAGCAGCCCGAAGCTGGTAACCTGGAACCCGCCGATCTCGAAGAGGATTGGGAACATCTGGGGCCGGAACGTAGGGGAGGGATGGGAATACCTGTGAGGCACAAACTTAGACGATTCCGGCCATCCGGTAAAGCCGCGATGGGGGCCTCGGCTGCCGTGGTGCCCTCACCCGTCCGCGCTGACACGCGTGCCACCCTCTCCCACAAACAGCGTGGGAGCGGGAGTACACTTCGGGCCCGGGTGCGTCGAGGCCGGTCTGGTGCTCGGGCAGGCGCCCCCCATCCCCAGCCCTTCCCCCGCAAACAGCGCGGGGGAAGGGAGCCAGTCGAGTGCGCGAGGCCAGCCGGAGCGCGGTTCAG
>NZ_DATBNB010000528.1 GCF_036554565.1 Longimicrobium sp.
GGGAGCCCCCCGGCACGGTCCTGGCAGCCGCCCGGGCCTGCGCACACCCGGCGAATCACCTCTCCACACGGCAATCGAGGCTCTATGGCAGGCACATCGACCTGGCAGCTGGACCCTGCCCACACGAGCGTGGAGTTCTCCGTCAAGCACATGATGATGACCACCGTACGTGGCCGCTTCAAGGACGTGAAGGGAACCATCACCGTGAACGAGGAGAGCCCGGACCACTCCGCGGTGGAGGTCGAGATCGCCGCGGCAAGCCTCGACACGGGTGTGGCCGACCGCGACGCCCACCTGCGCTCGGGCGACTTCTTCGATGCCGAGCACTACCCAAGGATCACCTTCCGGAGCAGGCGGGTCGAGGGCCCCACCGGGCAGCCGGGCGGCCGTTTCCGCCTCACGGGGGTCCTGACCATCCGCGACACCCCCATGGAGGTGGAGCTCGACTGCGTGTTCCAGGGCAGCGGGCAGGATCCGTGGGGCAAGGAGCGCATCGGGTTCGGCGCCACGGGCCAGGTCGACCGCCGGGACTGGGGCCTCAGGTGGAACCAGTCCATCGAATCGGGCGGAGTGCTGGTGGCCAACCAGGTAAAGCTCGACATCGAGGCCCAGTTCGTGAAGCAGACGGCGGAAGCGGACGCAGAGATCTGAGGGAGTGGCGTGGAGTCCGGTCAGGGTGCCGGCTCCGGGCATCCCGCGCCCCGGACGGGAATCCAAAGGGTGAACGTGGAGCCGCCGCCGGGATTGCTCCGCACGGTGATGTCGCCTCCCAGGAGCCGCGCCACGCGGCGGCTGATGGCGAGGCCCAAGCCCACCCCCTGCGCCGCCCCCGGCTCCAGCCGCGTGAACTCCTGGAAGATGTGCTCCTGCTTCTCCGCCGGGATCCCCGGTCCCGTGTCGGCCACCTGAACCCCGTACCATTTCAGGAGCTCGGCGCCGCGCGGCGTGTCGCGCCAGACGATGCTCACCCTCACCGCGCCGCCCGGCGTGTACTTGACCGCGTTCGACAGCAGGTTCCCCAGGATCTGCCGGAGGCGTGTCGGGTCCGACTCCACCTGATACTCCTGGAAGGTGGGGGCGACCTCGATCCGGAGGCCCTTTGCCTCGGCCGAGGCGCGGTATTCTTCCACCAGCTCCCGCGCCATATCCCCGACCTCCATGGGAACGCAGCGGATGTCGATCTGGCCCGATTCCGCGCGCGAAAGCTCCAGCAGGTCGTGGATCAGGGCGAGGGCGGTGCCGATGGAGCGGCGGATGCGTGCGAGCTTGTCGCGCTGCGGCTCCGTCAGCTCGCCGTACACGCCGTCGGCGAGGAGCTCGGCGAAGCCGTCCGCGGCACCGAGGGGATTCTTGACGTCATGGCTGAACCCGCGCATCAGGCGTGTGCGGCTCTCCGTCACCCGCTCGATCTCGTCCCGCCGCTCGCGGGCTTCCTGGAGCAGCGCCACCTTTCGGAACGCCAGCGCCGCCAACCCGCTGAACAGCTGCGCGCGGTCGATCTCATCCTGCCGGAAGGGCGGCCGCTGCGGCGCGCGAATCACGGTGAGGGAGCCAATGGGAAGGTCGGCTTCCACCAGGGGAAGGACGAGTGCGGAGCATTCTCCCCGGCAGGCGTCCGAGCCCGCCAGGAGCGGATGCTCCCGCGTTTCTCCGT
>NZ_DATBNB010000529.1 GCF_036554565.1 Longimicrobium sp.
GCCTGGAGGGGCTGAACAAGGACTACGACACGGAGATCGTCGTCTCGGAGTTCACCTGGGCCCGGGTGCAGGCGCACTTCATCGGGCGGGAGATCGACTGCGTGCGGGTGGTGGGGCGCGAGGGGCTGGTGGGGGTCCACGAGCTGGTCGCCACGCGGGAAGACGGGGTGGATGCGGAGACGGCGGCGCTCCTGGATGGATTCGCGCATGCCCGGGCGCTCTACTGCGAGCGCCGCTTCGGCGAGGCGTTGGACGCGTTCCAGGCGCTCGTGGACCGCTTCCCGAAGGATGGGCCCGCGGCGGTGTACCTGGAACGCTGCCGTCGCCACGCCGTTGCGCCTCCCCCCGCGGAGTGGGACGGCGCCCACCAGCTCGTCTCCAAGTAGCTCCCCTGACGACGCAGCGGTTCGCTACGGCGCGGCCGTTCGCATGCTGTCGGCCGATCCGGACCGGCGCGCGGGGATCCAGCGGGGATTCCAGTCGTCCGCCGGGGCGCGCGTCAGCCGCGTGGCGTGCGAGCCGTCCGCGCGCGCCAGGTAGATCTCGTGGTCTCCGTCGCGGCTGGAGGCAAACGCCAGATATCGCCCGTCTGCCGACCACCGCGGTCCGCTTTCCCCGCCCTGGCTTCCGCCGGGTACCTCGCGCGTGGCGCCGGAAGCCACTTCGGTGATCCTTACCCGCGACCCCTGCCCGCGCCGCCGGACGACGTACGCGATCCGCCGCCCGTCCGGCGACCAGGCGGGCTGCTGCTCGGCGATGTCGGAGATGGTGTCGGGCCGGGTGAGCCGCCGCTGCCCCTGGCCATCGGCGCGCATGACGAAGATGCGCTCGTCGCCGTCGCGCGTGCTGGCGAAGGCCAGGTGCGTTCCGTCAGGCGACCACTGGGGAAAGAAGTCGTCGTGCCCGGGAACGGTGGTCAGCCGCGTTTCGCCAGAGCCGTCCAGGCGCATCCGGTAGATCTCGGCGTTCTGGTCGCGGCTGCTGCCGAACGCCACCCACGCGCCATCCGGCGAAATCACCGGCTCGAAGTTGCCCTCGCGGTTGTCGGTCAGGCGCTGCTCCCCCGTTCCGTCCAGGCGAATGCGGTACAGGTCGCGAAAGCTGGCCTGCGCCGACTCGAAGACGATCCACTCCCCGTCGGCGCTCCACGCCGCGCTGCGCGAGTACGGGTGCCGCCCCCCCACGGGCCGCGCCGTACCGCGAGGCACGGGATGAAAGACGAGCTGCTCGAACCGGTTTCCCCCCGCCTCCTCTACCTCGATGCCCAGCACCCCCGAGCCGTCGGGGGCGATGGTCGTGATGTAGCTGTCCAGCAGGGTGCGGGTAAGCCGCCGCTCGCCTACGCCGGACGGGCGCACCACGTACAACTCCATGTTGCCGTCCCGCTCGGCCACATAAGCGATGGTCCCCGGGATCCGACGCCGCTCCGCCAGCGAAAGCGTATCCGCCGCCGGACGAGCTCCATCGGCCCGGCGCGGCTCGCCCCCGCACGCCGCCAGGGCGAGGGCCCCCAGGCACAGGGCGGCGCGCGCGGCACGCGAGGGCGAACGGTGCTTCATCTTCAGGAGTGTCTGGTGTGCAATAGAAGAACGAGTCTCACGGATGAGGCGCAGGGACACGGAGACCGGTTCTCCATGTCCCTGCGCCTGAA
>NZ_DATBNB010000530.1 GCF_036554565.1 Longimicrobium sp.
CGCGGGCGCTGGCTACCGTCCACCCGCCCGCCGCCAGCTCGCGGTCGAACGCGCGCCCGGCCATGATGTCCGCCGGCTGCGCGTAGGTGATGGACAGCACCCGCGTTCCGGGCGCCAGCGGCACCTGCCGGGCTTCGTCGCGGACCAGGGTGATGGACCGCTCGGCCACCGCCTGCGCCAGCTCACCGTGCGCGCGCGAGCCGACGACCGCTTCCACGCTGTCCAGCTCCACAGTCCGCCGCCGGTGAAGCCCGGCACGGGCCTTGGCCGCGAGGATGCGGCGCACGGACCCGTCCAGCCGCTCCGGGGTCACGCGGCCGGCCTGTACCGCGGCGACCACGGCGTCTACCGCCTCGCGCGGGTCGATGGGCTGCAGCAGCACGTCGGCGCCGGCGTCCAGGGCCAGCAGCAGGGGCTCGCGCTGGCCGTAGCGCCGGATCACCGCGCCCATGTTCATGGCGTCGGTGAACACCAGCCCGCCGAACCCCAGGTCGCGGCGGAGCAGGTCGCGGGTGATGGCGGGCGACAGCGAGGCCGGGGCCGCCTCCGGGCCCTCGATGCCGGTCATGGAGATGTGCGCCACCATCATCCCGTCGATGCCGGTGCGCACGGCGGCGCGAAAGGGCACCAGTTCCACCGAGTCCAGGCGGGCGCGGTCGGCGCGGATGGCGGCGAAGCCGATGTGGGTGTCGGCCTCGGTGTCGCCGTGACCGGGAAAGTGCTTCCCCGCCGACAGCAGCCCGGCCGAGCGGATCCCCCGCGACATCGCCGAGGCGAGGCGCGCCACCTCCCGCGCGTCCTCGCCGAAGGAGCGGACGTTGATGATGGGGTTCATCGGGTTGGAGTTCACGTCCAGCACCGGGCCGAACGTCAGGTGCACCCCCACCGCCCGCGCCTCGCGCCCGATCACCCGGCCCACCTGGTACGCCAGCGAATCGGAGCCCGTGGCCCCCAGCGCCATCACGGGCGGAAACGACGTTCCTCCGCCCAGGGGGAGCAGCGAGGGCAGCGCGTATCCGCCGGCCAGCCGCATCCCCGGCCCGTTCTCCATGTCCGTGGTCACCAGCAGCGGCACGGGCGCGCGGCGCTGCAGGGCGTTCAGCTTGGCGGCGTAGCTGTGGGGCAGCCCCATCGAGATGACGATCCCGCCGATGCCGTCGCGCTCCACCATCTCCAGCAGCCGCTCCATCTCCGGCGAGTCGGCCGCCACGTACTCGCCCCCCGTCCACCCGAACACCACCTGCCCCGCCTTCTGCCGCAGGGTGAGCGACGCGAGGGTGCTGTCCACCCACGCCTGCTGCTCCGCGTCCAGCCCCCCGGCAGAGACGGACGAGGCCTGGACCGACGCGGCAGGGGGCGCGGCGGCGGGGGCGCAGCCCAGGGCCACCAGGAGCAGAAAGGGCGAACGGCGGATCATGGGCATCGCGGGATGGGGGTTGCCGCGAAGGTACGCCACCCCTGGACGCTGAGGCAACTGGTGGTAAGTCCTGGCCACGCGTCGGGCAAGGGAGCTGGATGATTACTCCATGGAGGCGCCACGCACGGAACCTGGCATCCGCGGACCTGCCGCCCGGGACGACGTAACGACCACGGTTCGGGCAGTACGACGAAGATGAACAGGGGTGAGCCGGCCGTAAGCAATCGTTGCTACAAGGACACAGAGTGCACATCTTCTGCAGGGCTGCTCGCTTCGCAATGCAGCCCTTTGCGCGTTTGCTCATCTGTGGACCTTCGCTACGCCTCTGGCGTAGAGAGCTGATCGCCGCTATGCTCTTCGTAGAGTCGAGCCTGTTCGAGCGCGCCCGGAAGGAGTATCTGGCGGACGACGGCCTGCGAGAACTTCAGGCAGTGTTGCTGGCGAAGCCGGACGCCGGCGTGTTGATCCCAGGCACCGGAGGCGTGCGGAAGCTTCGCTGGAAGGCGGAAGGACGCGGCAGCGAGGCGGATTGCGGATCATCTACTACGTCCACGCCTCGGCGTTTCGCTGCTATCTGTTGCACCTCTATGCGAAGAACGTAGAAGAAGATGTGTCGCCCGCCATGCGGAAGACACTGGCTGCGCTGATCCATCGAATCGAGGCAGGTGAGTGATGGAGGAAAAGCTGTTCGAGGAGCTCGTTGCCAGCCTGGAAGAGGCCGTCGCTCATTCGCGGGGCGATCTGGATCTTCCGGCCGAGCGAATTCACTTCTTCGGTGAGCCCGATCCTCGTGAGATACGGGCGCGGCTCGACATGACGCAGGATCGCTTCGCCGACGCCCTGGGAATCAGTGTAAAGACGCTGCGGAACTGGGAGCAGGGCCGGCGCGAGCCGAGCGGGCCCGCCATGCGGTTGCTGCGCATCGCCGAGAAGCATCCGGAGATCCTGCTGGAAGCCGCTGCCTCGTAACGCCACCGGCGGGGCAGCGGTTTCCCTCGTGGCACCCGCGGAGTAACGTGAGCGGTGACCCGGTCCCTCACGCCCTGACCTCGAGTCCAATGGGGTCCTCGATCACGCGCATCTTCCTGGTGCGGCACGGCGCGACCGTCCTCACCGCCGAGGACCGGTTCGCCGGCTCCATCGACGTGCCCCTGGCCGACGTGGGGCGCGAGCAGGCACGGCGGCTTGCGGAGCGGCTGCGGACGGAGCGCATCGCGGCCGTGTACGCGTCGCCGCTGGGCCGGGCGGTGGAGACGGCGAGCATCGTCGCGGCGCCGCACGGGCTGGACGTGCAGACGGATGCCGCGCTGCGCGAGATATCGCACGGCCGGTGGGAGGAGATGACGCGGCAGGAGGTGGAGGCGCGGTTCGCGGACGAGGCCGCCGCGTGGGACGCCGACCCGTACACGTTTGCGCCGCTCGGTGGAGAAACGGGGCTGGACGTTACGGCGCGCGCGCTCCCGGCGGTGCTGGACCTGGTCCGCCGGCACGAGGGACAGACCATCCTCATCGTATCGCACAAGGCGACCATCCGCCTGCTGCTGAGTTCGCTGCTGGGGTTCGATCCGCGCCGCTACCGCGACAACCTGGACCAGAGCCCGGCCGCGCTGAACATCGTCGACTTCCGCGGACCGACCCGCGCCCGGCTCACGCTGTTCAACGACACCTCGCACTACGACCTCACGCCCGACACCCCGCGTGCGCGCCTTTCGCCCGCGTGGTGCCGCCAGGACGAGGGTCCGGACGGTACGCCGTGCGAGCTGTGGCGCCAGGACGACAACGTAAACCGGGCGCTCGTGCGTACCCTGGCCACCCGCGCCGAAGCCGAGGCACGCCTGCAGGAGTTCAAGTCGCGCCACCACAAACAGACGTACTGGATCGCCCCTGCGGCGGACGAGCCGCCCACGTCGTCGTTGTGAGAACGACCGAGCGAACCCGGTGGGGCGCCCGGTTCGGTGCATCCGGGGCATCGGCGCGTCACGCGGGGTGTGTGGCGGATCCCTCAGTCGCGGCAAATCATGGAGCCGCCGCGGGTTAGGTGTGGCCGCTCCATCGGGATGACACCTCGCAGTCGGTCGCGGCACACGAAGTTCTCCCCTCTCCGCATGCGCAGCATGCGGGGAGGGGCCGGGGGAGGGGCCTCCCGAGGCATGCGAGACACCCAGTCGAACCCCGACCGTCCGCCCCACCGCCGAAACGGACGAGGAGACCAGGAACCGGCGCGAGGCGAACGGGTACTTCGGCCAGCCACGCGCCGCACCCCGGCGCTCCGAACCATCCGTCTCCCGGAAGAAATCCCATGAACCTCGTGCGCTACGCCGTTGCCGTGCTCCTCGCCTCGCTGCTCGGCGCACCCGCGTACGCCCAGCACGCCGGTGGCGCCGGAAGCCATCCGCCCGAGGCCGCCACGTTTGCCAGCGCCGTCCAGCCGCTGCCGCCATCGCTCACCCCGGCGCCGGTGTACGCGCGCTGGGCCGCTCCCAACGTCCGCCCGCTGTCCACCGCCGCGCACGGGGTGATCGGGGTTGGCGTGGGGGCGCTGGCCGGGCTCGCGCTCATCGCACTGTCACCGAATTGCTGGGAAGCGGACTCCATGTGCGGGATCGCCATCGTGCCCATGGCCGGGGTGGGAGCGGTCGTCGGCGGGGTGGTGGGCCTGGGTGTGGGCGCCATCCGCAACCGCTGAGGAACGCCGGTAGCCACCGGGGTTCGCCCCACGAAAACGGCCCTCCCCCGCATCGCGGAGGAGGGCCGTCCAGCGTTCCCGCCCGGAAGCCTACAGCTTCCAGATGCGGGTCGCGTACTCCTTCACCGAGCGGTCGCTGCTGAAGAACCCGCAGCGCGCCACGTTCAAAATCGCCTTGCGCGTCCAGGCGTGCTGGTCTGCCCAGGCCACGTCCACCGTGGCCTGCGCGTCCAGGAAGGCGTCGAAGTCGGCCAGCACCATGAACTCGTCCGCCGTCAGCAGGTGCTCCACCACCGGGCGGAAGAGGCCGGGATCCTCCGGCGACAGCATGCCGCTCGCGACGAAATCCAGCACCCGCCGCAGCCGCGGGCTGGCCTCGTACTCCGCCCGCGGGTTGTACCCCGCCACCCGACGCGCCTCTACCTCGTCGGCCGTCATCCCGAAGATGAAGATGTTGTCGAGGCCCACGTTCTCGGCGATCTCCACGTTGGCGCCGTCCAGCGTGCCGATGGTGAGCGCGCCGTTCAGGGCGAACTTCATGTTCCCCGTTCCCGACGCCTCGAACCCGGCGGTGGAAATCTGCTCCGACAGGTCGCTTCCCGGGAAGATGCGCTCCGCCAGCGACACCCGGTAGTCGGGAAGGAACGCCACGCGCAACTTGCGCCCGGCCACCGGATCGGCGTTCACGCGGGCCGCGATGGCGTTGGTCAGCTGGATGATCAGCTTGGCCGACCAGTAGGTGGGCGCCGCCTTGCCCCCGAACAGCACCGCGCGCACGGGAATGTCGCGCTCCGGCGAGTCCAGGAGCTCCAGGTAGGTATCCACGCAGCGCAGCGCATTCATCAGCTGGCGCTTGTACTCGTGCATGCGCTTCACCTGCACGTCCATCATGGTCCCCGGCGCGATGGCCACGCCCGTGATGTCATGGACGATCGTCGCCAGCCGCGCGCGGTTCCGGGCCTTGACCGCCATCCACCGCTCGCGGAACGAGGAATCGTCCGCGAAGGGCTCCAGCCCGCGCAGCAGTTCCAGCTCCGTCACCCACTTTTCGCTCCCCAGCGCCTCGGTGATCAGCCCCGACATCTCGGGGTTGGCCTTGAGCATCCACCGGCGCTGCGTGATGCCGTTGGTCACCGAGGTGAAGCGGTCGGGCCACAGCTCGGCGAACTCGCGGAAGATGCGGTCCTTGAGGATCTCGGTGTGGAGCGCCGCCACCCCGTTCGTCGTGTGGCTGCCCACGATGGCCAGGTGCGCCATCCGCACCTGCCCGTTGGAGACGATGGCCATGCGCTCCTCGCGCGCGGCGTCGCCGGGAAACTTCTCGGCCACGCGGTCGCGGAAGCGCCGGTCGATCTCGCGGATCAGTTCCAGGTGGCGCGGCAGCAGCCGGCCGAACAGGTCCAGCCCCCAGGTTTCCAGCGCCTCGGGAAGCACCGTGTGGTTGGTGTAGGCAAAGGTGCGCCGCGCAATGTCGAACGCCACGTCCCACTCCATCCCGTCCTCGTCCATCAGCAGGCGCATCAGCTCGGGGATGGCCACCGCGGGATGGGTGTCGTTCAGCTGGATCTGCACCTTGTCCGGGAAGTCGGCAAAGGTCGGCCGCTCGGTCTTGTACCGCTTGATGATGTCCTGCAGCGTGGCGCTGACGAAGAAGAACTGCTGCTTCAGCCGCAGCTCCTTCCCCGCCCCCGTGTCGTCGGGCGGGTACAGCACCTTGGAGATGGTCTCGGTCTGCGTCTTGGCCTCGACCGCGGCGATGTAGTTGCCGCGGATGAAGCCCTCCAGGTCGAACTCCTCGGTGGCCCGCGCCGCCCACAGCCGCAGGGTGTTCACCGTGTTGTTGCAGTATCCCGGCACCGGCGTGTCGAACGCCATCGCCTGCACGTCCTTGGTATCCACCCAGTGGTAGTGCAGGCGGCCGGCGGCGTCGCGGCGCGGCTCCGCCCGCCCGTAGAACTGCACCGTGTAGGTGCGGTCGGGGCGGGCGATTTCCCACGGGTTTCCGTCCT
>NZ_DATBNB010000531.1 GCF_036554565.1 Longimicrobium sp.
CTGGAGGCCTTCCAGGGCCGCGAGTCGGGCGGCGTGCGCGTCCGGGCGCGCGACGGCTACCTGGGGCTGGACCACGGCGACGAGACGCTGGTGGCCATCGTCTGCGCCACGCCGGGCGTGCTCGCGGGCGTCCGTGCGCCCGAGTTCGCGGGCATGGAAGCCTTCGCCTGAGGTAATCCGGGGGCGGCTCCCGCTTTCCGACATCAGCGGCACAGCCGCAGCCGTTCCTTTCAGTCCACTCCCTCGGCCCGCAACTGTAACGGGGGAGAGCACATGGCCGCCGCGTCCTTGACAGGGGACGCGGCGGCCACATTTATTGTCATTCGCTCCGTCCGCGTCACCGCGATGGATCGCCTAGCGCTCCCGTGCGCGCGGCGGTCCGGCGGCTCTCCCCGAACCATCCCTGGCCCGTGACCAACCTCGACCGCATCCCCCCGGACGCCACCGTCAGCGGCGGCAACATCCTCTCCATGCTGGCCGCCATGGGCCCGTTCCGCCGCCGCGGCGAGCAGATCCTGGGCGAGCACGGGATCCAGGAGGTGGACCCGGAGGCCTGGTATCCGCTGAGGCCGTACGTAGATTCGCTGCTGATGATCGGCGAAAAGATGGGGCCGAACACCCTCTTCCAGATCGGCCGGCAGATTCCCAACCACGTGCCGCTGCCCCCGGGAATCGACACGTTCGAAAAGGTGATGGCGTCGTTCGGCATGGCGTACGACATGAACCACCGCGGGGTGAAGCAGGGGGTGATCCCCTTCACCATCACCGATCCGCGCCACGGCACCATCACCACCGGCACGCCGTACCCCTGCGACTTCGACCGCGGCGTCATCCAGGGCTTCTTCACCAAGCTGCTCTCCACCCGACCCATCGTGGATCCCATCGAGGGCCTGCCCTGCAAGGCGCGCGGCGGTGAAACCTGCACCTACGCCATCACCCTTCCCGCGCACTGACGCGGCCGGGGGGGAGCGGCGGAGCCCCGCGGCGCACCTGGCGCCGCGGGGCTTCTTTCGTTCTTCAGGCAGAGGGGGACGCCCAGAGATCGCCGGCGGCACGGACGCGCTCGGGCATCGTTTCGATGGTGAAGGCCAGCGGGTCGAGCGCGCCGGACAGCTCGCTCCCGGCGAGCGGGGCAGAGACGGTCAGCTCCGGCGTGGCGCGGACGGCGTAGGCGCCGGCCACGTTGGCGCCGCGGCGCGACATCAGGTGGTCCACGTACACACCGTCCTTCGGCCGGACCGTCGTCGACCGCTCCACTGTCGCCAGCCCCTGCGCCCGCCGGGCAACCTCGCGCGCCAGGCGCTCGGCCACGATGCCCGCCGCGCGCACCGTGGTTCCCGGAAGCATCATGGCGTAGACATGCAGCCCGGATCGCCCGGACGTCTTCAGCCGGCTCTCCAGCCCCGCGTCGCGCACCACTTCTCCCGCCACGCGCGCGACCTCGACGACACGGCTGAACGAAGCGGCCGGCATGGGGTCCAGGTCCAGCACCACGTAGTCCTGCTCGTCCACGTCCATCACCCGTGAATGCCAGGGATCGTGCGAGATGGCGCCGCGGGTGATGGTGAACAGGAGCGTGGCGAGGTCGCCGCCCACCAGCATCCGCTTGCGCTCGCGCCCCACCTGCACCGTTTCCACGCGCACCCCGTCCGGCGTGTCGGGCGGGGCGCTCTGGCGGTAGATGGGGCGCTTGCCGGGTGATCCGGGAAAGTAGGCGACGGCGAGCGGCCGGTCGCGCATCACGGGAAGAATCCAGGGCGACATCCGCACGTAGTACCGCAGCAGGTCTCCGCGCGTGAACCGCGATCCGGGATACGCGGGACGGGCGAGGCCGGCGACGTCCAGCCTCGCCCCGTCCACCTCGATCGCCCCGCTTCCCTCCCCCGCCTCGATCTCCCGCAGCGCGGCCTCGATGCGCCCCAACCCGCCATCGCCCGCACCCTCCGCGGCCGCCGCCGCCTCGCGCAGCAGGTCCGCGCCGGCCTTGTCGTCGCGAAGCCCCAGGAAGGTAGAATCGCGCAGCTTTCCCGCGGCCGTCCACTCGGAGTAGCGGATCTCCGCAACCAGCACCGGCTCGGCCCAGTGGTGCGCCTGCACGAGGCGCGGCTTGGGATGAAACGGGCTGGATGCGCGCTCCAAGGATTGCAGCCGGGCGTGCAGCGACCGCAGCACCCGCTCGCTGAACCCCTTTCCCGTGTGGCCGACGTAACACAGCCGGCCGTCCCCGCCGTACCGGCCCAGGAGCACGGCCCCCAGCTTCCGCGCCGGGTTGGTGGGGTCCGTCCATCCGCCGATGACGAATTCCTCCTGCGGCGCCAGCTTCACCTTCAGCCAATCGCGCGAGCGGACGCCGGGCTGGTAGCGCGCGCCGGTGCGCTTGGCGACGACGCCCTCCCACTGCTCGCGGCGGGCCGCATCCATCATCGCCCCGCCGTCCGGCGAGGTGGCGCCCAGCCTCACCCGGTCCGTCTCGCGCCCGTCCAGCACGCGCTCCAGCGCGGCCCGCCGCTCCGACCAGGGCCGCGGCACCAGCGGGTCGCGGCCGGTGAGCAGCAGGTCGTACGCGACGTACCCGGCCGGCTGCTCGCGCGAAAGGCGCGCTATGGATCGCGGGTTCTCGGTGTGCATGCGCCCGGCGAGCGCCTCGAAGCGAACCACCTGTCCCGCGCGCAGGGCCACGATCTCGCCGTCCAGCACCAGGTCCGCGCCGTGGCGGTCGCGAAGCTCGCGAATGGCCGTGACCAACTCGGGGAACTGGGGAGCCTTGTCGTTGCCGTTGCGCGTCAGCAGCACCACGGCGCCCGCGGTGACGATGGCGATGGCGCGGATGCCGTCGTACTTGGGCTCGAACGTCCACTCCCCGCCCGCGGGCAGGTCGCGGGCGAGCGTGGCGAGCATGGGTCGGAACTCCGGCACCGCGGCCACGTCAGCCCGCGCCGGGCGGCAGTGGAGGACACACCGATTTGACTACTTTGTCCACAATAATTCCTCTTGGGCCGTCGGTGGTCCACGTGGCACACACGTTGGCTACTTTGTGGCGATAGGGGCCTTGCAGCGCCTTTTCGTGTTGCCCGAACCGCTTCGCGCACCTATCGTTGCCCGGCCCCTCGCACGTCTACTTTCCCAAGCAAGGCTTATGCGATCCGCACCGCGTTTCGTGACCGCAGCCGGTCTGGCCCTCGCGCTGTGTACGGCATCCCTGGACGCCGCCGCGCAAGGTCCGCTCCCTTCCATCGCCGAAAAGACGCGCGGCATGGACCGCCGCGACGGCTTCGTCCCCGTGTACTGGGACGCCGCCGCCGGCAAGCTGTGGATGGAGATCCCCCGCGCGGGCGAGGAGCTGATCTACGTCGTTTCGCTCCCGTCCGGGCTGGGCTCCAACGACGTGGGGCTGGACCGCGGTCAGATCGGCGGCGAGCGGCTGGTGCGGTTCGACCGCGTGGGCCCGCGCGTGCTGATGGTGCAGCCCAACCAGGCCTACCGCGCGGTGAGCGACGACCCCGACGAACGCCGCGCGGTGGAAGAGTCGTTCGCGCAGTCGGTGCTGTGGGGCTTTACCGTCGGGGCGGAGACGGAGGGGCGGGTGCTGGTGGATGCGACGGACTTCGTGCTGCGCGACGCGCACGGCGTGATCCCCGCCCTCAAGCGCGCCCGCCAGGGCGACTACAAGCTCGACGCCACCCGCAGCGCGCTCTATCTGCCGAACACCAGGGCCTTTCCGCGCAACACCGAGGTAGAGGTGACGCTCACCTTTACCGGCGACGCCCCGGGCGCCCTCGTCCGCACCGTCGCGCCCACGCCCGAGGCCGTCACGGTGCGCCAGCGGCACTCGTTCGTGGCGCTTCCCCCGCCGGGGTACCAGCCGCGCCGCAGCGACCCGCGCGCGGGCTTCTTCGGCATCTCGTTCTTCGACTATGCCACGCCCGTGGGTGAGGAGGTGGTACAGCGCTACATCTCGCGCCACCGGCTGGAAAAGCGCGACCCCACGGCCGCGGTCAGCGAGCCGGTGCAGCCCATCGTCTACTACGTGGACCGCGGCGCGCCCGAGCCCATCCGCTCGGCGCTGGTGGAGGGGGCGCGCTGGTGGAACCAGGCGTTCGAGGCCGCCGGCTACCGCGACGCCTTCCGCGTGGAGGTGATGCCGCCGGGGATGGACCCGCTGGACGCGCGCTACAACGTCATCCAGTGGGTGCACCGGTCCACGCGGGGATGGAGCTACGGCAACACCGTCACCGACCCGCGTACGGGCGAGATCATCAAGGGCCACGTGTCGCTCGGCAGCCTGCGGGTGCGGCAGGACTACCTGCTGGCCGAGGGGCTGCTGGCGCCGTACGCCACGGGGACGGAGATCCCGCCGGAGATGGAGCGGATGGCGCTCGCCCGCATCCGCCAGCTGTCGGCGCACGAGGTGGGGCACACGCTGGGGCTGGCCCACAACTACGTCGCCAGTGCGCAGGGCCGCGCCTCGGTGATGGACTACCCCCACCCCCAGGTGAGGCTGCGCGCGGACGGCACCATCGACCTCTCCGAGGCCTACACGGCCGAGATCGGCGCGTGGGACAAGCTGGCCATCACCTGGGGATACCAGCACTTTCCCGCGGGAACGGACGAACGCACCGCGCTGGGAGGCATCCTGGCGGACACCCGCGGCCGCGGGCTGACGTTCGTCACGGACGAGGATGCGCGCGCGCCCGGCGGGCTTCACCCCCAGGCCCACCTGTGGGACAACGGGGGCGACGCCGCCGCCGAGCTGCGCCGGACGATGGCGGTGCGGCGGGCCGCGCTGCAGCGCTTCGGCGAGCGGGCCATCCGCGCGGGGCGGCCGATGGCGACGATCGAAGAGGCGCTGGTGCCGCTGTACCTTCACCACCGCTACCAGGTGGAGGCGGCGGTCAAGGTGCTGGGCGGAATGTCGTACACGTACGCGCTGCGCGGCGACCGGCAGGACCCGCTGACGCCCGTTCCCGCCGCCGTGCAGCGCGCGGCGTTGGACGCGCTGCTGATGACGCTGGACCCGGCGGAGCTCGCCATGCCGCGGCCGCTGCTGGAGCTGATTCCCCCGCGTCCGTTCACGTACGGCGCCCACCGCGAGCTGTTCGACCGGTGGACGGGGCTGGGCTTCGACGCGGTGTCGCCGGCGGCCTCGGCCGCGGACCTGACCGTGGGGCTGCTGCTGAACGACGAGCGGGCCGCGCGGCTGGTGCAGCAGAACGCGCTGAACCCCGCGATGCCGGGGCTGGAGTGGACGCTGGACCAGCTGGTGCGGGGCACCTTCGGCCGGCGCCACTCGGACGCGTACCTGGCGGAGATCGACCGCGCGGTGGAGCGCGTGGTCGTGGACCACCTGATG
>NZ_DATBNB010000532.1 GCF_036554565.1 Longimicrobium sp.
GCGCGGCCGGCATCTAGCCACGACGCTTCCACGCCATTCCTGGCGAAGCGCGGCGGGCTGGCTCCCTTCCCCCGCGCAGTTTGCGGGGCTGGGGATGGGGGGCCCCGGCCCGCACACCACACCCGCCGAGGCGCGCACGAATTCTCCCCTCTCCCGCTTGCGGGAGAGGGGCCGGGGGAGAGGGCAACCGCGGCATGCGCCGGAGCCCGTCGAACCTCATCCAACCCGGCCCGCCCTCTCCGTGCAGGTCGGGAAACTCCCCACACTCCTGTCCTGCAACCTACGGAATCCCTTTCACCGCACGCATTTCAGTGGTATATTGCCGCGCTTGGAACCACACGTTCGCGCGCGGAGGGTAGCGGTGAAAAAGCAGAGGAAGTTCCTGATCGGCGCCGCGGCGCTGGTGGCCACCGTCGGGTATCTGGCGGTGACCGGCATGAAGGACTCCATGATCTACTACCACACCCCCGACGAGCTTGCCGCCAAGCTCGCCGCGGACCCGTCCGCGCGCGAGATGACCGTGAAGATCGGCGGCCGCGTGGTTCCCGGCACCGTCGACAGCGACGCGCGCACGCTGGACCTGCGCTTTACCGTGGTCGACATCGCCAGCGGCAAGACCCGCTTTCCCGTGCACTACAACGGACCCGTTCCCGACACGTTCGAGGAAGGCCGCGACGTCGTGGTCACCGGCCGCTACACCGCCGACGGAACCTTCGAGGCCACGCACCTGCTCACCAAGTGCGGCTCGCGTTACGAAGCCGCCGAAGGGGACTTCCGCGCGTGACGCAGATCGGTGAAGTCGCTCTCTGGATCGCGCTGCTGCTGAGCCTGTGGGGCGCCGGGCTGGGCTTCGCCGGCGGGCGGAAGGGCCGCGGAGACTGGGTGCTGAGCGCCGAGCGCTCGCTGTACGCCGTCTTCGGCCTGCTCGTGGTTTCCTGCGCCGCCATCATCTCGTCGTTCCTGCGCGAAGAGTACCAGTACCGCTACGTGGCGGGGTACTCCAACCGCGACCTTTCGCTCTTCTACAAGATCACGGGGCTGTGGGCCGGGCAAACCGGCTCGCTCGTCTTCTGGGCCACGCTGCTGGCGCTGTTCTCGGCCGTGGCCGTGCTGCAGAACCGGCGTCGCAACCGTGAGTTCATGCCGTACGTGGTGGGCACGCTGTCGACGGTGATCGCCTTCTTTCTCGTGGTCATCATCACCGCGTCCAACCCGTTCCAGCTGATGGAGTTCGTGCCGGCCGACGGCCGCGGGCTCAATCCACAGCTGCAGAACTACTGGATGACCATCCACCCGCCCACGCTGTACCTGGGCTTCACCGCGTTCACCATCCCCTTCGCCTTTGCCGTGTCGGCGCTGCTCAGCGGCCGGCTCGACACGCGGTGGATCACCACGACGCGGCGCTGGACGCTCACCGCGTGGTTCTTCCTCACCAACGGCATCATCTTCGGGATGATGTGGGCGTACGTGGAGCTGGGCTGGGGCGGATACTGGTTCTGGGACCCGGTGGAGAACGCGTCGCTGCTCCCCTGGCTCACCGGCACGGCGTACCTGCACTCGGTGATGATCCAGGAAAAGCGCGGCATGCTCAAGATGTGGAACGTGCTGCTGATCCTGGGCACCTTCCTGCTGAGCATCTTCGCCACCTTCCTGACGCGCTCGGGGCTGATCGAATCCGTCCACTCGTTCGCGCAGAACCTTACGATCTCGTACATCTTCCTGGGCTTTTTGACGGCCCTGGTGATCGTCTCGGCCGTGCTGGTGTGGTGGCGGCGCGCCTCGTTCGCGCCGGAAAGCCGGCTGGAAAGCGCCGTCTCGCGCGAAGCCGCGTTCCTGCTGAACAACCTGGTGTTCGTCGCGGCCATGCTCAGCGTGCTGTGGGGCACCATCTTTCCGCTGGTCTCCGAGGCCTCCACCGGGCAGACGATCACGCTGGGCCCGCCGTTCTTCAATCGCGTGAACCTGCCGCTGGGGCTGCTCCTGCTCGCCCTCCTCGGCGTGGGCCCGGTGATCGCCTGGCGCAAGGCGACCGCGCGCAACATCCGCCGCAACTTCGCCCTGCCGGTGTCCATCGGCGTGGTGACGGGCGTCGTCCTGTGGATCGCCGGTGCGCGCAACACCTATGCGCTGCTGACCTTCGCCTTGGGCGCCTTCGTGATGGCGACCATCGTCATCGAGTTCTGGAAGGGCACCCGCGCGCGCGCCCGCATCGAGGGCGAGGGCGTGGCGCCGGCGTTCATCCACCTGGTCGGCCGCAACCGGCGCCGCTACGGCGGATACCTGGTGCACGCGGGCCTGGTGGTGACGTTCATGGGCTTTGCGGGAAGCGCGTGGGACGTGGAAAAGCAGGTGGCGATGAGCCCGGGCGAGAGCCTGGAGATGAAGTCGCCCTTCGGCCACACGTACACGCTGACGTATCAGGCGATGTCATCGTATCCAGCCACCAACATGACCAAGGTGGTGGCGACGGTGAACGTGGCGAAGAACGGCGAGCGCGTGGGCGTGCTGGCGCCGGAAAAGCGCTCGTACAAGCAACGTGAGGAAGTGGTCAGCGAGGTGGGAATCCGCCGCGCCTGGAACGAGGACCTGTACCTGATCCTGGCCGGCGTCGACGACATCAACGCCGTGGTGCAGGGCCGCAACCCGCGCCCCATCGCCACCTTCCGCGTGCTGATCAACCCGCTGGTTCCGTGGATCTGGACAGGCGGGCTGATCATGGCCATCGGCACGCTGATCGCCCTGTGGCCCGGCGCCGAGCCCAGGAACCCCACCGTCGTCAAGCAGCGCGTGCGCGTGGCGAAGCCGTCCGAAGCGGCCGAGCCCGAGCTGGTGGAGGCATGATGCAGACGATTCGCCTCGCCTTCATCCTCCTCGCGCTGGCGCTCCTGGCCGGGCGCGCGGATGCGCAGCACCCGCCCGACGTGGCCGCGCGCAACGCGGCGGAGGCCATCTCACAGCTGAAGTCGCCGTTCGGCCCGCACATGCTCGACATCTGCCCCAACGAGCAAGCGGAAGAGCTGCGGAACCAGATCCGCGCCGCCGCGTCGGGCGGGTCTACGCCGGACGAGCTGGTGGACCAGGTGCTGGCGCGCTACGGCAAGGAATACCTCGTCGTGCCGCGGGCGGAGGGGATCGGCCTCTGGGCGTGGCTGCTGCCGCCAATCATGCTGCTGATCGGCGCCGTGTTCGTGCAGGGGCGCATCCGGCGGATGCGCAGCCAGGGATCCACGCTCTCAGTCGCCGGCGCCCCGCCGATGTCGGACGACGAGCGGGCCCAGCTGAACGCCGCGCTGCGCGAGTTCGAGCGAGAGGACGACGAGCCGTGACGCTGCTGATCCTCTCGCTTCTCCTGGCTCTGCTGGCGGCGGGCTACGTCGTGCGTCCCATGATCGGCGGGCGCGACGCCCTGCTGGTGGACCTGGCGCCCGGCGCGGTGATGGACGCCGAAGCCCGCCGCCGCGTGGCGCTGGCCTCGCTCAAGGAATTGGAGTACGACTATCTGGGCGGCAAGCTCGACACGGCCGATTACCAGGCGCAGAAGCAGCGGATGTCGCTGGAGGCGCTGGCCGCCCTGCGCGCCGCCGAGGCCGCGCGCAGCGACGCGGGGATGGACGGCGGCAGCGAGGACGCGACCGTCGCGCGCACGGCGATCGACCGGCACGCCTGCGGGTTCGTGAACCCGGCGGGGAGCCGCTTCTGCGCGGGGTGCGGGGTCCGGCTGGCTTGAGCCACCCGGCGGAAGGCGCGGGCGCGGCCGTCGAAGCGCGCGGACTGGAAAAATGGTACGGGGCCCTGCCCGCCGTGCGCGGCGTGGACCTGTCCATCACCCCCGGCACCTTTCTGACCATCTTCGGCCCCAACGGCGCCGGCAAGAGCACGCTCCTGCGCATGCTCTGCGGCGCCGTTCGTCCAACGCGCGGCTCCGTGTTCATCGGCGGCGAAGAGATCCGCAAGGCCGAGGACGAGGGGTGGCGGCGGCGCATCGGGCTGCTTTCGCACCAGGCGTTCCTGTACCCCGGGCTGAGCGCGGCCGAGAACCTGGACTTCTTCGCGCGGCTGTACGGCGTGGCGGACCGGGCGGGGCGTATCGAGGCCGGGCTGCGCGACGTGGGGCTGTGGGAGCGCCGGGACGACCGGGTGCGGACGTTCTCGCGCGGCATGCAGCAACGCCTGGCCCTCGCCCGCACGCTGCTTCACGACCCCGATGTCGTCTTTCTGGATGAGCCCTACACGGGGCTGGACCCGCACGCGTCGGCCATGCTGCGCGAGGTGCTGGATCGGCTGAAGGATGGGCGGCGCACGGTGGTGCTGGTGACGCACAACCTGTCGCAGGGGCTGGAGCAGGCGGACCGGGTGGCCGTGCAGGTGGGCGGCCGCTGGGTGTCGGACGAGCCGGCTGGTGACATCGATCCCGCCACCTGGGAGCGGGTGTACACCGGGCGGGTGGCGGCCGCCGCCTGACGATGGCCCGATATCTCGCCCAGGCTTGGGCGGTCGCCCGCAAGGACCTGCTGCTGGAGGCGCGCTCCCGCGAGCGGTTCGTGGCGATGGCCACGTTTGCCGTCCTGGTGGCGGTGGTGTTCAGCTTTGCGCTGGACCCGGGGGTGCGGGCGTCGACCATCGCGGGCGCCATGCTGTGGGTGACGGTGCTCTTCGCGGGAACGCTGGGGCTGGGGCGGGCCTTCGCGCTGGAGCGCGAGGCGGATGCGCTGACAGGGGTGCTGGTGTCGCCCATCCCCCGGGGCGCGTTCTACCTGGGGAAGCTCGCGGCGAACCTGGCCATCGTCCTCTGCGTGGAGCTGGTGATCTTTCCCGTGTACGCGCTCTTCTTCGGGCTGCGGTACGCCGGGGCGCTGGGGGGATTGGCGATCGTGGTGCTCCTGGCGACGATCGGCTTCATGGCGCTGGGGACGCTGTTCGCGGCGATGGCGGCGCACTCGCGGCTGGGGGAAACGCTGATCCCCATCCTGCTGCTGCCGCTGCTGATTCCCGTGGTGATCTTTGCGGCCAGCGCCACGCAGCGCCTGCTGATCGGGCGGCCGTTTTCCGAGATCGAGAGCAGCGTGCGGATGCTGCTGGCCTTCGACCTCATCTTTCTGTTCGTGTGCACGGCCGCGTTCGGCGCCGTGATGGAGGAATAGACCAACGATGAACGCGCAGGTCGACGAGAACGCGTCGCTCGCGGGAACCCGCCGCTGGTCGGTGGGGCTGGGGTTCCTGGCCGCCGCGGCGCTGGTCCTGGGGTTCTGGATGATCTTCTTCTACGCGCCCACCGAGCGCGAGATGGGGATCGTGCAGCGCATCTTCTACGTGCACCTGCCGTCGGCGCTGATGGCGTACCTGGCCTTCGGCATCGTGGCGCTGTGCTCGCTGGGCTACCTGTGGCTGCGCGACGAGCGGCTGGACGCGATCGCCGTCTGCGCGGCGGAGCTGGGGGTGATCTTCACCAGCATCGTGCTGACGACGGGGCCGCTGTGGGGCAAGATCGCGTGGGGCGCCTGGTGGGTGTGGGACGCGCGCCTTTCGTTCACGCTGCTGCTGTGGTTCATCTACGTGGGATACTTCGTCCTGCGCGGGGCCACGGAAGATCCCGAGCGGGGGAAGCGTTTCGCGGCGGTGCTGGGCATCGTCGGCGCGGTGGACATTCCGCTGATCCACATGAGCGTGCAGTGGTTCCGCAGCCAGCATCCCAAGCCCGTGGTGCTGAAGCCCGAGGGCCCCACCGCCGCGCCCGAGATGGTGCAGACGCTGCTGGTGAACATGCTCGCGTTTACGTTGCTCTTCTTTTCGCTGCTCCTTGCGCGCTACGTGGTGGAGCGGCTGAGCCGCCGCATCGACGCCGCCCGGGTGGCCGCCCAGCTGCGGCCCGCCGCCTGACCCGAATGGACCGCCAAACCGCCATGCGCCGCATCCGCATCGTTCTCATCGCGCTCCTGACCCTGCTCGCCGCGCCGTCTATCTCGTCGGCGCAGGCGGACACGGGCGCCGCAACCACGACGTACCAGCCTGCCCCGGCCGGCGCCGCGTCCGCGCTTCCCGCGCGCGAGGCCCCGCCGCGCAGCCTTCGTGCGTACTGGCACGTGTTCATCGCCTTCTCCATCGCGTGGGTGCTGCTGTTCGGCTACGTGGTGCTGATCGCCCGCCGCTCCCGCCGGCTCGAGGAGCAGTTGGACGGATTGTCGCGTCCGTAAACCGCAACGGCAGTTTCACGCGGAGGACGCAGAGAAGACGGAGAGGACGCAGAGGCGCTTGCACAGCCCTCTGCGTCCTCTCTTTTCTCTCTGCGACCTCTGCGTGATTGCTGTTGATATTGGCGGCCGGACTGCATTTTGCTGGTATCTGCATGCTTCCGCGCGCGACACGCGACACCCGACCCCGACGGCGATGCAAGGATTCGAGGGGCTGCTGGCCGGACACCAGCTGGCCGGCCGCTACCACATCGAGAAGGTGATTGGACGCGGCGGGTTCGCGGCCGTCTACAGCGCCACCGACGAGCGCCTGGGCCGGACCGTCGCCGTCAAGGTGATGACGCTCACCCCGTCCAAGCCCGCGCTGCAGGAAGAGGTGAGGAAGCGCTTTCACCGCGAGGCCAAGGCCATCGCGCGCCTTCACCATCCCAACGTGGTGACGGTGTTCGACTTCGGCACCGATCCCGTGCTGGGGCTGGACTTCCTGGTGATGGAGCTGCTGCGGGGCGAGGACCTTTCTACCCGCCTGGCCCGCCCGGATCCCATCCCCCTCGACTTCGCCCTGCGCATTCTTCGCGACGCCACCCTTGGGGTGAACGAGGGGCACCAGGCGGGGCTGATCCACCGCGACGTGAAGCCCGGCAACGTCTTCCTGGTGCCGGGTGACCAGCCGGATTTCGTGCGGGTGTGCGTGCTGGACTTCGGCATCGCGCGGCTGGTGGGCGACGAGGCCACCCAGCTGACGCATTCCGGCGGCATCGCCCTGTCGCCCGCCTACGCCTCGCCCGAGCAGATTCGCGGGGAGCGCGATGTCACGCCCGCCTCCGACGTGTTCAGCCTGGGTGCCATCGGGTACGAGCTGCTGGCGCGCGAGCGGCCGTTCGCGGGCAATCGCCTGCTGCAGCCGGCGGGAGACGGCGAGCCGATCCCGCTGTGGGAGCGCGACCCCACCCTGCCCCGCCCCGTCGCGGAGGTCATCCACCGCGCGCTGGCCGCTGAGCCCGAGGACCGCTATCCCGACGCCGGCGCCATGGCCGAAGCGCTGGCGCAGGCGCTGAGCGAGCCGGAGACCCGCGGCGTCGTGGTTCCGCCCGCCCCGGTCGTAGCGCCGGATACGTCGTCCACGCTCGCCTCCCCTCCGCCGGAGGAGGTGCCCGCAGTCGCGTGGGTCGGGGACGCTGCCCCCGCGCCGGAGCCCGCCGTCGCGACGGAGGCGCCTCCGCCGCACCCCACGCCGCCCGTCGCACCTCCGGTCCCGCAGCCGACGCGCAAGCTGGAGCCGAAGCCGCGGCCCGCCGCGCCCACCCCTCCGCCGTCAGCGGCGAAGCCCGGCGCGCGCCGATTCGCGCCTTTCGCCGCGCTGCTGCTCGTTCTGCTGATCGGCGGGGCCGTGTGGGCCTTCGGGCGGCGGTCCGGCGACGGGCCGGCTCCGGCGCCGCCGACCGCGTCGCGCCCGGACTCTCCCGCCACTCCGGCGGCCACGCAAGGCGACGGACAGCTGCCTGCCGCTGACGACCCCGCCGCGCGCGACACCATGCTCGGCGGGATCCCGGGCGAGGCGGTGGCCCCACCGCCGGCCAGCGCGTCCGATCCTACGCAGGTGGCGGCGAGCGTCTCCGATCGCCCGGAGCCGCCCCCGCCGACGGTGGCGGAACGGCCCGAGGCGCCCGCCAAGGACGCCGCGGCGCGTCGCCTGAACCGCGAGGGCGAGGGGGCGTTCGAGCGGGGCGAAGTGAGCGACGCGGTGCAGCGGCTGCGGGCGGCGGTGCAGCGCGAGCCCGGCAACGTGCTGTTCCGCAACAACCTGGGATGGGCGCTGTTCGAGGCGGGGCAGCTGGACGAGGCGCGGCGCGAGCTGGAGCAGGTGATCCGCATGAACCCGCGCCGCGACATCGCCTACGCCAACCTGGGCGAGGTGAAGTGGAGGCAGGGTGACCGCGCGGGCGCCATCGCCGCCTACGAGCGGTTCCTGGAGCTGAACTCCGACCCTCGGCGGGAGCGGATCGCGCGGGAAAAGCTGCGCCGCATGCGCCAGGGCTGACGCGGCACCGGCGGATCGACGCTCCCGATGTCTACCGGAGCAGGCTCCGCAGGTACGCGGTGCGGTCGCGCACGGCGCGGATTTGCGAGGGGAGCACCTTTACGCGCGAGTGGTTGGCCCACGGGCGCGAGTAGTACGCGGTCAGGGTCGCGTCGTACCGGGCCAGCCAGGCCCGCTGCTCCGCGCGCAGCGGCTCGCGCCGCTCATCGGGAAGCGAGCTGATCACCTGCTGGTATGTCCGGTTGAGCTCCGCGTCGGCGGCGGCGTAGTCCCGCACCAGGCAATCCAGGATCTCCGCGCGCGGGAGCATCCAGAAGTCCTGGCACCAGTGCTTCACGTCTTCGTGAAACTCCTGCGCGTGGAGCCCGCGAACGGGCACGCCAAGCAGCGATAACGAGAACAGGGCGACGACGGGGAGCTTGCGGGTCACGGTCTTCTCCGGGCAGGTGATGCCGCGCTGCACGAGCACGCCCCGTGCCCGGAAAAGGTGAAGGGCCCCGCCCGGAGGCAGGACCCTTCGCGGGCCAGGCGGGATTCGAACCCGCGTTCGCGTACCCCGGTAATGCCGGCGTAAAGCCGAGCACGAGGCAGAGGCCGCTCTCCACTCCTGAAGCTGACTGGCCGTGGGAGCAAAGTAGCGCGCACACGCGCGTTTAGCAAGCATCGTCGTGAACTGGCACTCTCTTTACGGAGGTTTTTGCATGAACGATCGCCTGGCTCTGACGGCGTGCCTGCTCCTGTCGTGCGGATGCGTGCCCGCCGGCGGGCCGAGCCCGGACGTCGGCTCCGAGCCCGTGCTGGTGGCGCCCGGCGTGGTCTCCACCTCGCGCCAGGAGAACTTTCCGGCGATCGATCCGGTGGACGGCTCGCTATGGTTCTCGGTGTACGACGGTGAGGCGTTCAACCGGCAGACGCTGGTGCGGGCGCCGCGCCAGGGGAGCAGCTGGGGTGCGCCGGTACCGGTGATCTTTCCCGTTGACGACCAATGGGGTGCGCGCGCCCCTCGCTTCTCGGCAGACGGGCGCACGCTGTTCTTCACCTCCAACCGTCCGCGCACGGCCGGGGACACACGCACCGACATGAACATCTGGACGGCGGAGCGTACGGCCAGCGGATGGTCGGTCCCCGTCGTCCTTCCCGCCCCCGTGAACGCCGACGAGCCAGACATTCACGCCGCCGCCGGGCCGGGAGGAGACCTGTACCTCGCGTCGCGCCGGCCGGGAACGCTGGGCCGCTCCGACATCTTCCGCATTCCCCGGCGTGGCCAGGGATGGGGCGCGGCCGAGCACCTGCCCCCGCCCGTGAACGACGCGCAGAGCCAGTCGGACCTCTGGATGTCGCCGGACGGCACGTGGATGATCCTGGTGGTCACCGACCATCCGCAGGGCTTGGGCGGCGACGACCTGTTCATCGTCCGTTCTCGCGATGGAGTGTGGAGCGCGCCCGAGCACCTTGCCGCGCCCATCAACTCGCCGGGCTACGAGTACGGGCCCGCAATCTCGCGCGACGGCCGGACGCTGTACTTCAACAGCGACCGCGGCGGCTCGGCCGACATCTACCAGGCCTCGGCCTCCGCGCTGGGCATCCGGCCGGGAACCTGATGTCCCCAAGATGCCTCGTCCTCAGGGGACGGGTACGCGTTCTGCCGCGTTGACGAAGAATTGTACGAGCCCGCAGTTTGTTGGTGCGCCGCGATCAACCCGTGCAGAGGTTCCAATGCCTAGCCCCGAATTCCGCCCCATCGCGCTTCCGGATGGCACCGTGTTCCATCGGGATCCAGAAATCCATAGTGGAACCCCGGTGTTCGTGGGGACGCGCGTACCCGTGCAGACGTTTGTCGAATACCTGGAGGGGGGGTACGACGTCGACGAGTTCCTGGACCACTTCCCGAGCGTGCGACGCGAGCAGGTCATCGGATTTCTGGAGATGGCCGCCCAAGCGGCTCTCGCGAGAGTAGCGTGAGGCGCGTTCTATTCGATGAGGATGTTCCGCGTCCCCTTCGGCGAGATCTCGCGGGGTTCGAAATCCACACGGTGGTGGAGGCCGGCTGGTCGGGCATCAAGAATGGCGAACTGCTCCGTCGTGCAGAGGTCGCTTTCGACGTTTTCCTAACCGCTGATCGGAATCTCCGCTTCCAGCAGAACATCGCAAAGCTCAAGATAGGTGTCGTCGTCCTCGCTACAGGGAGCACCAAGCTCCGCGACTTGCAACCGTTTGTCTCGGACATCTCTGCGGCCCTGAGCGCCGTAGCGCCGGGTGAAGTGCTCATCGTGCCTCAAGCGCCGGATGCTGGCTGACGCCCCTCCCGACCATGCTGCGCATCGTGTCCGTTACCGCGCGGGTTGATCGTTGTGGGGGGACCATCGCGCCTGCTCACTCGACGGACGCTACTCCCATGCGCCTCCGCACTGCCCTGTACGCATTCGCCGCCGCCACGCTGGCCGCCTGCAACCCCGTCGGTGTCTGCACCGTGATCGGCTGCTTCGATGGCCTGATCGTCCGCTTCGCTAGCCAGCCGACTGGTGCTTTCCGCGTGGAAGCCATCGTGCCCGGGGAAGCGGCGCCGCACGTCTTCGACTGCCCCTCGGGAACCTGTGTGCCCGTGATGTTCGAGAACGTAATGGCCAGCCGGGTCACAATTCGCGTCACCACTGCGGCGGGTACGCGGAGCCAGGAGTTCACGCCCAAATACGAGGCGGAGTACCCCAACGGCCGCCGCTGCGGGGCCGCGTGCCGCAATGCGACCGTCACCATGCAGTTCCCCGGCTGAGCGCCGATCGGCACGCTTCTGGCCCCCCGCGACGCCTCCCGATCCCCTCAGGAGGCGAGATGCGCGCGATGGTCATTCCCCGCCACGGCGGGCCCGAAGTCTTCGAGCTGAGAAACATCGATCGTCCCCGGCCGCGTGCCGGCGAGGTGCTGGTGCGCGTGGTGTGCTCCGGCACCAACCCGGTAGATGCCAAGCTGCGCCAGAACGCGTCGTGGGCCGGGCTCACGCCGCCGCTGGTGCTGGGCTACGACGTGTCGGGCGTGGTGGAGGAGGTGGGCGCCGACGTGGCCGACTTCAAGCCCGGCGACGAGGTGTTCTACGCCGG
>NZ_DATBNB010000533.1 GCF_036554565.1 Longimicrobium sp.
ATCTTCACCGCGCGCTGACCGAGTTGGTGCGCGTCTACCAGTTCCGGGACCGCGACCGCATCTGCTGCTACGACATCTCGGTGACGCAGTGCTACGCCCTGGAGGCGGTGGTGCTCGACGGGCCGCTGACGCTGAACGAGCTCGCGTCGCGCCTGTACCTGGACAAGAGCACCGCCAGCCGCGTGGTGGATGCCCTGGAAAAGAAGGGCTACGTGCAGCGGCAGGCGAGCCCGGAAGACCGGCGCGCGCTGCACCTGGTGGCCACGGAGGAAGGCCGCGAGCTGCACGGCCGCATCGAGTCCGACATCCTGGCCCAGGAGCGCTCGCTGCTTTCCGAGTTCGCGCCGGAGGTGCGGCAGTCGATGTCGCGCCTGATCCTGCAGCTGGCGCGGGCCGCCGGCACCCGCATCGACAACTCCGGCGGCAGCTGCTGCACCATCGGCTGATTTCGTGGGACCGGTCCTCGCTGGAGGGCCGTCGTTGCGCCCTGATAGTTGCAAGTAACAACCACATGTCACGCGAGGAGATTACGGCGATGAGCACGAACGAGAGCGGGACCCGGGCGGGGCTGCCGGTGGTGGTGATCGGCGCGGGACCGGTGGGGCTGGTGGCGGCGGCGCACCTCGTCGCGCGCGGCGAGAGGCCGCTGGTGCTGGAAGCGGGCGAGGCGGTGGGCGCCAGTATCCGCCAGTGGTCGCACGTGCGCCTGTTCTCCCCGTGGAAGTACCTGACGGAGCCCGTGTCGCGCGGCATGCTGGAAGCCGCGGGATGGCGGATGCCGGACCCCGAGGCGGTCCCCACCGGCGGCGAGTTGATCGAGCACCTGGTACAGCCGCTGGCCGCGCTTCCCGACATCGCCCCGCACCTTCGCCTCGGCCATCGCGTGGTATCCGTCTCGCGCGCCGGGTTCGACAAGACGACGACGGCGGGGCGCGACGATGCCCCGTTCGAGGTCGTCGTGCAGCGCGCGGATGGGCGGCGCGAGCGCATCCTGGCGCGTGCCGTCATCGACGCCTCCGGCACGTATACCACGCCCAACCCGCTGGGCGCCAGCGGCGTCCAGGCGGAGGGCGAGACGGAGGCGGCCGATCGCATCTACTACGGGATCCCCGATGTACTGGGCCGCCACCGCGCGCGCTACGCCGGCAGGCGAACGCTGGTGATGGGCAGCGGGCACTCGGCGTTCAACGCGCTGCTGGAGCTGGCCGCGCTGAAGGAGCCGTGGCCCGCGACGGAAATCGTGTGGGCCATCCGCCGGCGCGACCCCGGGCTGATGTTCGGCGGCGGCGCCAAGGACGCGCTGGCGGCCCGCGGCAGCCTGGGCGAGCGGATGAAGCGCCTGGTAGAGAGCGGCGCGGTGAGCCTGGTCACCGGCTTCCGCGCGGAGCGGCTGGTACAGATTTCGGGTGGCCTGCTGGTGGAGAGCGCGGAGGGCACCATCGGCCCGGTGGACGAGGTGGTGGTGGCGACGGGGTTCCGGCCGGACCTCGGCATGCTCCGCGAGCTGCGGCTGGGGCTGGACGAGGCGCTGGAAGCCCCGGTGCGGCTGGCGCCCCTGATCGACCCCAACGTGCACAGCTGCGGCACCGTCTACCCGCACGGCTACGAGGAGCTGCGCCACCCGGAGCGCGA
>NZ_DATBNB010000534.1 GCF_036554565.1 Longimicrobium sp.
CCGGTCGCGCGCCACGTAGACCCCCGCGCGCACGGCGTCGTCGGGCAGGTGGCGCGGAAGACCCTGCGAGAAGCGGGCGCGGGCGGTCAGCACGATTTCCTTGGCGTCCTCGGGCCGGCAGACGGCCACGAAGTCATCGCCGCCCACGTGGCCCACGAAGGCGTCGCGCCCCTCCACGGTGGTCGCCACGGCGCGCCCGGCCTCGCGGATGGCCTCGTCGGCCACGGCGAAGCCGAAGCGGTCGGCGAAGGGCTTGAAGTCGTCCAGGTCGAAGTAGCAGACGGCGAAGGTGTCGCCGGATTGGCGGCGGCGCTGGATCTCGCGCTCGATGGCCTGCCCGCCCGCCAGCCCCGTCGTGGGATTGCGGTCCAGCACGCGCTGCACCTGCCGGGTGAGCGCCGACACCCGGGCGAGCAGCTCGCGGGGGTCGAAGGGCTTGGCCAGGTAGTCGTCGGCCCCGGCCTCGAACCCGCCCAGCCGGTCCTCGATGCTGGACTGCGCCGTGAGGATGAGCACCGGCAGGTGGCTGACTCGCGGGTCGGCCTTGATGTCGCGGCACACCTCCAGGCCGTCCGGGCGCCCCATGCGGTAGTCCAGGATCACCATGTCCGGGGGCTGGCGGCGCACCTCGGCCAGGGCCTGGGTGCCGTTCTCGGCCAGCCGCACCTCGTGGCCGGCGTGGCGCAGGAAGTCCGACACCAGCTGGCGCAGCGCTTCTTCGTCGTCCGCGTACAGGATCTCGCTCATCCGGCTCCCCACCCCGACGGTTTTCTTTGGACGTGACCGCACTGAAAACGACGCTCCCCCGCCGCCTGGGCGCGCTGCTGCTGGCGCTCGCCGCGGCCGTGGCCCCGCTGCCGCCGGGGCACGCGCAGAATGTAACCGCTTCGCGCCCCGGCGCCACGCCCGAGGCGGCGTCGGCGCGGCTGGCGGAGCGCATCGACGCGGTGCTGGCCCGCCCGCAGGCGCGCCAGGCCCGCTGGGGGATCGAGGTGCGCGACGCCGCCAGCGGCCGCGTGCTGTACGCGAGGGACGCCGGGCGGCCGATGGTGCCCGCTTCCAACCTCAAGCTGGTGGCTGCGGTCGCCGCGGCGCATCACCTGGATCCCGGGTTCCGCTTTCGCACCACCCTCTACGCAGGCGGCGAGGTGAGGGACGGGGTGCTGCACGGCGACCTGGTGCTGTACGGGCGAGGCGACCCCATGATCTCCGCCCGCTACTTTCCCAGCCAGACCGCGGTCTGGGAGATGCTGGCCGACTCGCTCCGCGCCCGCGGCATCCGCCGCGTGACCGGCGGGGTGACAGCCGACGAGAGCTTCTGGGACACCGAGCGCCATGTGGCCGACTGGGACCCGGAAGACCGCAAATGGTGGTACGCCGCCCCTGTGGGCGCGCTGGGATTCAACGACAACTCCATCGATTTCCGCATCCTCCCGGGCACCGCGATCGGACAGCCGGCGCGCATCACCGGCGAGCCCGCGTCGGAGTTCTACCGGCTGGACAACGATTCGCGCATGGTCGCTGCGGGAACGGGCGCGACGCTGGACTTCGACCGCGTGCCGGGAACGAATCGCATCCGCGCCTTCGGGGTACTGCCCCTGGGTGCCGGGGCGGACGTCGAGTCGTTCGCGGTCGAGGACCCCGCGCGCTGGACCGGCGTCACCTTCCGCGAGGCGCTGGAGCGGCGCGGCATCGCCTTCGGCCGGGCGGAGGTGCGGGTGGTGTCGGATTCCGCGCTCTCCCTCTCCCGCAGCGCCCCGGTGCTGGCGGAGTGGCGGTCTCCCCCGCTGGACAAGGCGATCGGCCCCGTGCTGCTGAACAGCCAGAACTGGTTCGCCGAGGCGCTGGTGAAAACGCTCGGCAAGCAGGTCCGCGGCGAGGGGAGCTGGGCGGCGGGGCTGGCCGTGGAGCGCGCGTTCCTCGTGGACGTGGCGGGAATCGACAGCGCCGAGTTCGTGCTGCGCGACGGCTCGGGCCTTTCCGCCCTCAACCGCGTCACCCCGCACGCCCTGGTGAATCTTTTGGACTACGTGCGGCGTACTCCCCGCCAGGCCATCGTCCGCCAGGCCATGCCGGTGTCGGCCGCGAGCACTGGGTCGCTACGCGCACGGCTGACGGACCTGCCCGGGCGCGTGGCCGCCAAGACGGGGTACATCGGCGGGATGGACACGCTCAGCGGCTACCTGGCCATGCCGGACGGCCGCGAAATCCTTTTCTCCATCATGGCCAACGAATCGGGCCAGCCGTCCGCGAGAATGAAGGCACTCATCGACGACGTGGTGCGCGCCATCGCGGCGGAAGCGTAAAGACCCATGAAATCCATCGGATTCCTTGCACTGGGCGCCGCCCTTTCCGCCTGCGCCACGGCGGCGCCCCCCGCGGACGCGCCGTCGCCCACTCCCGAGCGGCTGGATCCCGCGGTGGCCCTGGCCACCTTCGACAGCGCCTGGTCGTCGGTGAACCGGACCTTCTGGGACACCACCTTCTACGGGGTGAACTGGCCCGCCGTGCGCGACTCGCTGCGCCCCCGTGCGCAGCAGGCCACCACCAACCCCGAGCTGCGGCGGGTGATCACCGCCATGCTCAATGAGCTGGGCCAGTCGCACTTCAACGTGATTCCGGGCGAGGCCGGCGAGTCGCTGCGCGCGGCCGGGAGCACCCGCGAGGGCGACCCGGGCGACGCGGGGATGCAGGTGCGCTACGTGGACGGCCGCGTGCTGGTGACCCGCGTGGTCCCCGGGGGCGCCGCCGACGCGGCGGGGATTCGCCCGGGATGGGTGGTGGAGGCGGCGGGCGCCATGACGGCCGCGCGCGTGGCCGACGCGGTGCAGAAGCTGACCGGCACGGTGAACGCCCGGCGCGTGGCGTACATGGCGGCCGGGGGCGTGGGCGCCGCGCTGCGCGGCACCGCGGGAGACACCGTGCAGGTGAAGCTGACCGATGGGGAAGGTAGGACGGTGGAGCGCGCGCTGGTGCTGCGCCAGCTGCGGGGCCAGATGGCGCGCTTCGGCAACCTGCCGCCCATGGAAGTGCGGGTGGAGCAGGACACCCTTCACGCCTCCGGGCGCACCATCGGGGTGATCGGCTTCAACATCTGGCTTCCCGCGGCCATCCCGGCGCTGGACCGGGCCGTGGACGAGCTGCGCGGCGCGGACGGCATCGTGATCGACCTGCGCGGCAACCCCGGCGGCCTCGGCGGCATGGCGCCGGGATGGGCGGGGCACTTCGTGGACCGGCGCGACACGCTGGGCACCATGATCACCCGCCGCGACCGGGTGGAGTTCGTCATCAACCCGCGCCGGGTGAACGCGGCCGGGCAGCGGGTGCAGCCCTTCGCGGGCCCCGTCGCCATCCTCACGGACGAGATGACGGCCAGCACCTCCGAAATTTTCGCCGGCGGGCTGCAGGCGCTGGGGCGGGCGCGGGTGTTCGGCGCCACCTCGTCGGGGCAGGCGCTTCCCTCGCTTATGCCGCGGCTGCCCAACGGCGACGTGCTCCTTCACGCCGTCGCCGACATGATCGGGCCGGGCGGCGTACGGTGGGAGGGCCCCGGCGTGGTGCCCGACGCGCCGGCGCCGGTGACGCGCGAGGCGCTGCTGGCCGGGCGGGACCCGGCGCTGGACGCCGCCGTCGCCTGGATCGTGGAACAGAACTCACGCCGCTGAACGGCGGCTTTTCCCTGTGGCGGACGCTGGTCCGCCGCACCCGGGCGGCCGCGGGAGTCCCGGCCGCAGCAAGACCAACCGAGAGAGATTCGCATGAGCTTCCGCACTTCGCCCCTTCGCGCGCTGGCTTTGGCCGGCGCCGCCCTCACCGTGGCCGCGGCGCCCGCCCAGGCGCAGACCCTTCCCACCGCCGAGCAGGTCGTGGCCCGCTACGTGGCGGCCATCGGCGGCGAGCAGGCCATCACGGCGCAGCAGTTCCGCCGCGTGCAGATCGAGATGTCGATGCCCGCCGCCGGCGTGACCATGACGGGCGAGATGTTGCAGGCCCGCCCGAACAAGGCCTTGATGAACATCGAGTTCCCCGGCATCGGCAGCATGCGCCAGGGCTACGACGGCCAGGTGGCGTGGTCCCTGAACCCCGTGCAGGGTGCCAAGATCCTCGGGGGCAAGGAGCTGGCCGACGTCCTGCGCCAGTTCGACTTCGAGGCCAACCTGCGCTTCTCGCACCTGTTCCGCAGCATGGAAACCGTGGGCCGCGGCGAGATGAATGGCGAGAAGTGCGTCAACGTGCGGATGGTGACGGAGGGCGGCGACGAGGTGCTCAACTGCTTCGCCGACGACGACGGGCTGCTGGTCGGTGCCGTGGTGAAGACCTCGACCGAGGCGGGGCAGACGGAGAGCACCATCACCTTCCACGACTACCGCGAGTTCGGCGGGCTGAAGATGCCCACGCGCACCTCCATGTCGGCGGGGGGGCAGCAGATGGAGATGGTCGTCAAGTCGATGAGCACCGATCCCATCGACGCATCGGTGTTCGAGCTGCCGGCGGAGATCAAGGCCCTGCGGCAGTAATCGCCGCGGCGGAAGCCACGACGTTGGAGAATGAGGGGGGAGGGCCGGCTGCCGGCTCTTCCCCCTCTGCTCATGGGGCGGGTTTCGCTCGCCGCGCGCCGCGCGCGCCCGTATCTTGCCTTGACGCGGGGACTTTCCCGATGTCGCGGCTTCCCCCACCCTCGTCGCTCCTCGTCCTTGATCGAATTCCTCGATCTCACCAAGGCCTACGGCGGGTTCGTCGCCGTGCGCGGGCTGTCGCTCGCCGTGCGCCCGGGCGAGGTGTACGCGCTGCTGGGGGCCAACGGCGCGGGGAAGACCACGGCCCTGCGCTGCCTGGCCACGCTGCTGGCGCCCACCTCGGGAACGGCCCGCATCGCGGGGTTCGACGCCCGCGAGCAGCCGCTGGAGGTGCGCCGCCGGCTGGGCTTCCTTGCCGCCTCCATGGGGCTGTACGCCCGGCTGACTTCGCGCGAGCTGCTGCGCTACTTCGCCCGGCTGCAGGGCGTGGACGAGGCGCAGCTGGAGGCGCGGGTGGACGACGTGGTGCAGCGGTTCGGCATCGCGCCCTTCGAGGACAAGCTCTGCGGCCGCCTTTCCACCGGGCAGCGTCAGCGGGTGAACATCGCCCGCGCCACCGTCCACGACCCCCCCGCGCTGGTGCTCGACGAGCCCACGCTGGGGTTGGACGTGCTGAGCGGCGCCGCCATCTACGACTTCATCGCCGAGGCACGGCAGCGGGGACGGGCGGTGCTCTTCAGCACCCACCACATGAGCGAGGTGGAGCTGCTGGCGGACCGCGTGGG
>NZ_DATBNB010000535.1 GCF_036554565.1 Longimicrobium sp.
GCGGCCCGGGGGCGGTGTGCACCGGGGCCGTCTCTTCTTTCCGCACTAACGCACTCACGCACTAACGCACTTCCCTCAATGTCCGCCCCCCGCCGCCGCACCCGCCGCCGCCGCAGTCTCCGGGTTCACGGGCAGGAAGTAGAACGCGATGCCCAGGATGATGTAGACGGCCAGCAGCTGAACGCCCTCCATCCAGTGGCTTTCGCCGTCCATCGAGCAGAGCGCCATGATGCCTACGCACAGCCCGACCGCCAGCACCTCCAGCGGGGTGAAGATCAGGTCCATCGGCTGCGGGGCGATGAAGTAGCTCAGGAACACCAGCAGCGGCGCCACGAACAGCGCCACCTGGATGGACGATCCCACGGCGATATTGATGGCCGCATCCATCTTGTTCTTCGCCGCCATGATGATGGCCGTGGAGTGCTCCGCTGCGTTGCCGATGATGGCGACCACGATTACGCCCACGAACACCTCGCTCCACCCCAGCGCCTCGGCCGTCTCGGTCGCCGCCCCCACCAGGAACTCGGCCATCACCGCCACCCCGATGGTCGCCAGCACCAGCTTGCCGATGGCGCGGCCCATCGGCGACTTGCCGTGCTCCCCGTCGATTCCGCCCTCTCCCGCGTCGCCCATGTACAGGTGGCGGTGCGTCTTGAGGGTAAAGAAGAGGCTGGCGACGTACGTCGCCATCAGCACGATGGAAATTTCCAGGCTCAGGTTGCGCTCCGCCGCCGCGGCCGTATTGCCCACCAGCGAGTGGAAGATGGCCGGCACCACCAGCCCCACGGCGCTCAGAACCAGCAGCGTTCCGCCCAGCCCCGCCGCGGTGCGGTTGAACTTCTGCGTCTCGTACTTCAGCCCGCCCACCAGCGCGCTGAGCCCGAACACCAGCAGCACGTTGCCGATGATGGAGCCGGTGATGGACGCCTTCACCAGGTCGAACAGCCCGGCCCGCAGCGCCACGATGGCGATGATCAGCTCCGCCGCGTTGCCGAAGGTGGCGTTCAGCAGCCCGCCCACGCCCTCGCCCACGCGCTCGGCGATCTCTTCGGTGGCGTGCCCCATCTGCCCCGCCAGTGGGATGATGCCCAGGCAGGAGACGATGAAGATGGCGGACGCCGACGAGTGCAGCCACCACTCCATGAGCATGGCGATGGGCACGAACACCAGCAGCAGGTTCATCACGTTCGCGGCCGAGAACAGGCCGGGCTTTTCGGTCGTCGTAGCCAAGGGAAACGTGCTCCGGGCTGGATGGATTTGATCCGGTTGAGCGGCGGCTACAGTAAGTCCCCCGGCCGCGACGCGCAACCGAGGGAAGCGGGCGCGTCAGTGCGTTGGTGCGGAAGTAAACACGGCCCGGGTGCACACCGCACCCAGGCCGTTTCACTTTCGCACTCACGCACTTCCCTTACTTCACCGGCAGCCAGTACGTCACCTTCATCGCCAGGAAGTTGTTCCCCGGCGCACCGAACGCATCCCCCAGCGCGCCGGGGCCCACGAAGTCGCCGGTGTCCAGGCTCGAGGAGCGATCCTGCTGCCACACCAGGTACAGCGTGCTCCCCGGCCGCCACTCCCAGCGCATGACGGCGTTGCTGCGGAACGAGCGCACGTTGAAGTCGCGCGCCACGGTTTCAGGCTCTCCGTCCTCCGTCGCGGTGAACAGGTGCGAGCCCGGCGAGCAGGGCGCGGGATCGTTCGGCTGGCACGAGCGGATGGGCCCGTTCTCGCCGTACAGGTCCAGGTCGAACGAGCGCGGCCGCGGCACCTCGCCGAAGTGGTGATAGCGGCCGCTGGCGGCAAACGGCTCCGCGTACAGTTCCAGCGACAGGTCCGGGCTCATGGTGTACGCCAGCCGCACCGGCGCCGCCAGCGTGCTGCGGTCAATGGACGAAAAGACGTAGCGCCGGCCCAGCATGGCCGCGGGGCCGCCGGACAGGTTGGCCACGTACTGCCGCGCCTCGCGCTCGCGCTCGTACCGCGGCTCCAGCGAAAGCTGCCAGTTGGGGCCCGGCGAGGCACCGATGCCCCCGCCGATCCCCCAACCGCGGCCGCCCTGCTCGTCACCGCCGATGCCCATGCCCCCGCCCCAGCGGAAGCGAGCGGAGCCGCGGTTCTCCAGGTCTGCCTCGATCTCCCACGAGCGCCCCAGCCCCAGCCGCGGCCCGCCCCGCGTGGCCGACGCGTCATAGCGGCGCAGCTGCGTGCGCGCCTCGATGGAGCTCTGCCAGTAGTTGCTCCAGGTGACGTTTGCCTCGCCTTGCACGACCCCGTGGCGGCGGATGCCCTGGTAGTCGAATCCGTTCTGCGTGCGCGCCGTGAACGAGTACCGGCGATAGGGCCCGCGCGGCGTGGTTTCGCGATAGGTCACCTCGCCGTCGGCCGTCACGAAGTCTGCCACGAACATGCGGCCCGCCTCGTTGACGTCGAAGCCGGGCGAGATGGCGCTCGCCCGCGCCTCCCACAGCCAGTGGCGCGCGTTGTTGCGCTCGATGCCGATGCCCGCCGTGTATCCCGCCAGCGTTCCCCGCGTGGGGTCCAGCACGGCGTAGTCGCGGTCCGGCCGCTGAAAGTAGTGTGCCGGCGCCGTCTGCACGCGGCGGATGGCGGCCGTGTCGCCCTCCACCACGCTGGCGCCCGCGAACCCGCGCACCTCGTAGTCACCGCCGCCGAAGCGCAGGTTCCAGTCGGCGCCGCCGCTGACGGCGCTGCGCGGCAGGAACGAGGCGATCAGCCCGCCCGCCTCCGTGTCGCGGCGCAGCGCCGTCAGGCTCACCCCGGCAGTGGAGGAGGCCGGCCCGAACTCCTGCACGGCGCGAAAGACGCCCCACCCGGTGCGCGGCGCCACGCCCGCGCGCCGGATCTCCCCGTCCTCGTCCACGTAGCGCGCCTCGGCCTCGTCCGTCAGCGCGGCCAGCGCGCCGATGGAAAGGCCCCGCTGCGTGCGTCCGGTGAGCTTGGCCGCGCCCAGGATGGTGCTGGCGCGGGGATAGTCCACGTAGTCGGCGTCCACCCGCACCCGCGACGCGGCTCCGATGCGGCGCGAGTAGAAGTAGCCGGGCTGGTCCGTCCGCAGGTAGCGCAGCCCCTCGGTAAAGAAGGGGCGGCGTTCCGGGAAGAAGGTCTCGAACGCGCTCAGGTTCACCTCGGCCGGGTCTGCCTCCACCTGGCCGAAGTCGGGGTTCAGCGTGGCCTCCAGCGTAAGGCTGCTCCCCAGCCCGATGCGGGCGTCGCCGCCCACGCGCATGGCGCCGGACTGCTGCTCGACGAGCGGATTGCCGGCGTCCACCGCGCCGAAGCGGGTTCCCTCCGCCGCCACGTACGGCATCAACTCGAT
>NZ_DATBNB010000536.1 GCF_036554565.1 Longimicrobium sp.
GGCGGCCGCGGGAACGGAGACGAGTGCCACCAGGGCGGCGGTTTCCAGGATCATCGCGGGAATCGGGAGCGGGTGCGGCAGGCTGGGTGACAGCCAGTATGGAGGTTTCGACCGCTGCGAGCAAGTGAGCATGGAGCCCGACCACCGTGCGTCGACCCGGCGCGCCCCCACCGGCACGAACATGGTACGACAGATCCGCATGGATGACGCCGATGGCGGCTCGGTAGAGACGGGCGGAGCGGTCGCGACCTCCGAGGTGCCGCGGTGGGGCTGGGGATTCGTGCTGGCGTGCGCCATCATCCCCGTGTTGACCGTGGGCGGGCTGGTGCCCATCGTCATCGGCGTCGCGGGAGCGACGAGCTGCTACCGCGTCTCCCGCGACTCGAGCATTCCGCCACGTGGGCGCATGCTGCGCTGCGCCGGCATCACCGCCGCGTGCTGGGCCGCGACGGCGGCGTTTCTGGCGGTGCTGGCCGCGGCCCTCTGATCCTCATCCCCCGTTCCCCCTCCTCGCCATGCCCTCGCTCCTCTGGTCCATCCGGCGCCACCTGGGGATCTCCCTCCCGCTCTTCGCCCTGTACGCGGTGGCGATCGTTCTGGCCACCAACGGCGTCGTGGACGGGCGCACCCTCGCGGTGCTGGGCGCCGTGCTCGTGTTGACGCTGCTCACCCCGGCGGCGGTGAGCGCGCTCAACCGACGGCATCTGCGGGGCAGCTGGAGCCCGGCGCTCGCCGAGGGCGAGCAGGTGCTTCACGACGGTCCGGCGGACCGCTACCAGGCGGGGTACTTCGGATGGCTGTTCCTCACCGACCGCAGGCTGGTGCTGTACCGCGTGGGCGGGATGGAGGACATGTCGGTGCCGCTGGCGCAGCTGGCGGAGGTGCGCGCCACCCGCTACGCCGGCATCTTCGCGACGGACCTGCGCCTGGAGCTGAGCGACGGAACGGTGGAGACGCTGCAGGTGGAGGGGAGCCGCGAGTGGGTGGAGAAACTGGAAGCGGCGCGCGCGGAAGCGGTCCGCGGCGGGCTCCCCGTCACGCCCTGATCATTGCGCCCACACCTCCTATTGCGTTAGGGTTCAACATCTTCCCTTCCGTCCCACCCGTGTTCGCCTGGCCCGCGGCACGCCCCCGAGCGCCCGGAGGTCCCATGGCCCGGTTCTGGACCCGCACCCGCAGCTTCCTGGTGGGCCTGTGGCTGGCCGTGGTGGCCGCCGAATTCATCGTGTTCTTCGCGGTGGAGCGCATCGACAATTCCTGGGTGCTGCTGCTGTTCGCGGCGGTGCTGGCCCTTCCGCTGATCGCCATCGACATGACGGTGCGCTGGGTCCGACGCCCGGCCCGCAAGCGATGGGAACGCTACGACGTCGCCGCCGGCGCGGCATCCGTGCGCACCGTCGTGGAGGCGCCGGTGGATCCCCCCGCCGAGGCGCCTCCCGCGGAACGCACGCCCGGACTCGCCTGACACTCGAGGCGAGAACCCCCGACCGCGCCAGCTACACGCTGGCTCTTCGAGTCCGTCCAAGGCGCAGGAGGTCCCTGGCGGTCTGAGGACCGGCGCGGCCCCACGCCCGGAGCGCGACGGCGCCCGCGACAACCGCCACGACCGTGGAGGCGGCGGCGTACGTCAGGATGTAAAGGGACAGCAGTCCGTAGCCGGGAACGTCGCTTTCCACCCACAGCAGCTCGATCGGCATCCCACCGATGGAAGGCTCGGGCCGCGCGGGAAAGCTCTTGTCGATCATGTCCCACAGGATTACCGCCATCGCGCCCACGCCTACGTGCGCCACGAACGCGTGGAGCGCCGTGCTTTGCAGCGGCCGCGCCGCTCGGCAACGGCGCGTGAACCGGGCCCAGGGCACCGTCTGCAGCACGACCAGCACCGCGGCCCAGAGCATGTTCAGCACGCCGCTCCACGGCTCGGGAAGCGGAGCCCACTGGCTCGCGCCGCACACCAGCATCCATCCGAAATACAGCAGAAGCACGCCCCCGATGAACGAGCTGTTCATGGATTCTCCTGTGGGCTTTCGTTCCAAACCGCGACGCGCACGACCGGAACAGGGCGGTCGCACGGCTATAACGAACCGGGCGGGCACGATTCTGCCGCCGCTGAGAGTGCAGACGAAAACCGCTTCCCCCACTTTCCGGGAACACATCGTTGATCCAATCCGACCCACGCACCCGCACCGAAATCCTGCAGGCGCTCGGCCACGTGCAGGCCGAGGTCGCGTCGTACTTCGGCTCGCTCGGCGGCGAGTTCAACCAGCGAACAGGGGACGCGTGGACGCCCGCCGAGCACCTGAAGCACCTCGTCACCTCCGTGAACGCGGTGGCGCGGGGGCTCGCGGCGCCCAAGCTGCTGCTGCGCCTGCGCTTAGGGCGGGCGCGCGCGCCGTCGCGGTCGTACGCGCAGGTCCGCGACACGTACCGCGCGGCGCTCGCGGCCGGCGGCAGGGCGTCGGGCGCGTTCGTGCCCCCGCCCGAGGTCGTGTCCAGCGACGACGCCGGCCAGCGCAGGGCCGAGATCCTGGCGCGCTGGGACCGGGCGAATGCTCGGCTGCGCGACGCGCTGGAAGGCTGGAGCGAGGCGCAGCTGGATGGCATCCGCCTGCCACACCCGCTGCTGGGCCGCCTGACGACGCGCGAGATGCTGTTCTTTACCCTGTACCACAACCAGCACCACGTCGCCGCGGTCCAGCGGCGCCTGGCCGGTGAGGCCGCGCGATGAAAGGGAAGCCGAACGCCGCGCTGCTGCTGTCCATGCTGACGGCCGCCTCTGCGTCGACGCTTTTCTGCTGATGGCGATGCTGTCCTGGGATCATTTCTTCGATGCCGTCGCTTGGCTGAGCATCGTCCTGGGGGGGGCAAGCCGTCCTGGGTGCACGGGCGAATGAATTCGCTGCAACAACCACACGAAGTCCGCCTTCGCGGACTGGCTTGCTGTGGTGCAGGGGCTGGGGTGTGGCGCGTCCGTGGTCGGCCGATGACGGGTGTATTCTACGGCGCGGCAACGTGCCCGGTCGAACGGATTTCAACATTTCGGCGCCCGCACCGCTGATCGTAGGGCACCCTGTCCGGGGTTGACATTCTTTCTGCTCCTCGGCTACAATTCGGGACACGGGCCCGTCGCGTCAACCCCTCCCAGACGCGCCCGGCAGCTCAGGTTCCGCTGCAGAATGCCCCTGTCTCCACCGCTCCGTTCTTCGCGGTTCGATCTGCCTGCCCCCGGTTCTTCATGACCTGCCAACAGTGCCGCCGCGCGATTGCCGACGATGCCGTGTTCTGCCAGTACTGCGGAATCAGGCAGCAGGCGCTATCCGTCCCCACGACGACTCCCAGCTACACGACAGCGCACCCGCCGCATCTCGCCGGTTCACCATCCTCGCCGTCTCACTCCACGACGACCTGGGTCGCGATCGGCGTCGGGGCCTTGTTTCTCATGATCTTCGTGATGGCCGCGAAAGCCGGAGCAGGCGGGTCGTCGAACGGTGCAACGTCTCCCCTTTCCGGGGCCATGACCGCGGACGGCAGCCATGCCGCGCGGCGGGCGAAGGACTCGGCAGACGTTCTGGTCCTCCAGACGAACCCCGCGTCGCTCGAATTAGGTGAGCTGATCCGACGAGAGCGCATCGCGCATGGCCCGGAGGGATATCGGGTCGAGCACCCGCAGGCCCATGCCCGGTACGTCGCCGCGGCGCTCGACTCTGCTTCTGCGATGCTGACTCCGCAAGCCACGCTTGCCGACGTGCGCCTCGCGCAGCCGCTCATCGATTCCGCGTACCTGGCCCCCATGACCCCGGCGCAGGCGCGCCGCGCCCGGCAGCTCGCCAGCCGGGCTTCCGCGCGCGAGGCGGCCATCGAGCAGGAGCGGGTCGAGCTCGCCGAGCGAGGCGAGCTGGCCGCCAAGTGGTCGTACGACGTGAGCGAGGACCCGATGACCAGCCGCAAGTTGCGGACGGCCAGGATCTTCTCGGAGAATACCGTCTCGTTCGACTTCCCGTACCAGGGAGCCCAGAACGGGAAGCTGCTGCTCCGCACTCACTCATCCGAGCTACGGTCGGGACGTCATCGTGCAAATCGAGGAAGGGCAGATCCTCTGCCCGTCGTACGACGACTGCACGGTCCGCGTGCGCTTCGACGATGGTCCATCGGAGAACTTCACCGCTGCGGGCCCGGCGGACCACAGCACTACTTCCGTCTTCATCCGCAACTACTCGCGTTTCGTGCAGCGCATGCGGTCGGCCGAGGTGGTGCGGATCCAGATTCCGGTGTACCAGGAGGGGAATCCGACCTTCGAGTTCCGCGTCGGCGGGTTCGATAACAGCCGCTACACGGGCTCGTAAGGCGGGTAAGCCTCCAACGGCGTCCGGCCGCCGATGTGTACGGGACGAGGGGTGGCGAGGCCGCCCCTCGTCGCATTTACTCGATATGCGCCCGGCACCCTTGCGCGCCGGGATGGGCTGCCTGAGCTTGGGGCCAGCCGCGCACACTTCCGCGCGATCTTCCTCGTCCCTCCGCGTGTTATGACGTCATCACCAGCAACCGTTCCGTGGCGGGTGGAGGTTGGCGCCGACGCCGTCACGGCCGTGTACGAAGCGGCGGAGGACGCGCGCGGCGTGTTCGTGTTTGCGCACGGTGCAGGCGGGCGGATGGATGATGGCGGGATGCTGAGGCTGTCGGCGGCGTTTCGGGCGCGCGGCCTGTCCACCGTGCGGTTCAACTTCGTGTATCGCGAGAAGGGATCGGGCAGGCCCGACCCCATGCCGCGGCTGATGGAGTGCGTGTCGGCCGTCGTGGCGCGGGTGCGGGAGGAGGTTCGGCCGCCGCTGCTGGTCATCGGCGGGCGGTCGATGGGGGGACGCGCCGCGTCGATGCTGGCGGCGGAGGGGTTCGCGTGCGACGGGCTTCTCCTTCTCGCCTATCCGCTGCACCCCGACAAGCAGCCGGAAAAGCTCCGCGACGCGCACCTGCCCTCCATACAGGGCCCCGTGCTCTGCTTCAACGGCACCCGCGACGCGCTGTGCAGGCGCGACCTGATGGAAACGACGCTGCAGCGCGTGGGGCCCAACTGGACCATGCACTGGCTGGAAGGCGCGGACCACTCGTTCCACGTGCTGAAGTCGTCCGGCCGCACCGACGAGCAGGTGGTGGACGAAGTGGCCAAGACCACGCGCGGCTGGCTCGCGGGCCTCCGCTGATGGGCCACCTGACCCATGCGGCACGCGGCGATGGGCAGTATCCGTTGTGGTACGTCCTGAACCCGGAGAGCTTTCGTTGAATCCGCCCGCCGCCGCGCCCACCGATCCGCCGCAGACGGCCGCCGCGCCGCCGGCCAGCACCGCCGCGCCCGCCGCCATCGCCGCGCCGGGTCGGCGTTACGACCGCTCCATCATCGAGGGCCCGCTGGCGCCCGCGGTGTGGAAGCTGGCCTGGCCCACCATGCTCACGAACGTCTTCGGCGGCCTGCAGGGCATCGTCGACCACGTGATGGTGGGCCACTACGTGGGCTTCACCGCCAACGCCGGCATCGGGGTGGCCACGCAGATCTGGATCGTCATCGTGGTCTTCATCATGTCGGTGTTCACGGGAATGAGCGTGCTGGTGGCGCGCTTCGTGGGCGCGGGCGACGAGGAGATGGCGGACCGCACCGTCTACCAGGCATTCCTGACCGCGCTCGGCATCTCCGTGCTGGTGCTGGCGCCCGTGGGATGGTTTGCCGCGCCGGCGCTGCTGACCCTGGTGAACGCCACCGCCGCCGTGCAGGCCGAGGCGCTGCCCTACCTGCGCATCTCCATGGTGTTCAGCAGCGGAATGCTGATCTTCTTCCTCACCAGCGGCGCCCTGCGCTCCGCGGGTGATGCGCGAACGCCCATGGTGCTGGGGATCGCCATGACGCTGATGAACATCGCCCTGAACGTGGTGTTCATTACCGGCGTGGGCCCCATCCCCGCGTACGGCACGGCCGGGGCGGCGATGGGAACGGTGATCGCGGCCGGGCTGCTGGGCGTGTACTCGCTCTTCCGGCTGTGGCACGGCGGATGGGTGGTCTCGTTCCCCAAGGGCCGGGGATACGCGCCCGATTGGACGATCATCAAGTCGCTCTTCCGCTTCGGGCTGCCCGCGGGGATCCAGGGAATCGCCATGAACGTGGGCGGGCTGCTGCTGCTGGCGTTCATCGGCTCGCTGGCGC
>NZ_DATBNB010000537.1 GCF_036554565.1 Longimicrobium sp.
GCGCGACATCAAGTACACGCTCAAGGGCGACACCCTGCAGTCGCCCCGCGCCCGCGCCCGCGCCGTGCAGCCGCTGGGCGCCGACGGTGCGTTCCGGCAGCAGGCGTACCTGGGCCCGCAGGAGCACGCGCGCCTGGCCGCCGTGGGCCACGAGCTGGAAGAGGTGAACCCGTACGGCTACCGCTGGCTGCGGCCGGTGGTTCGTCCCATCGCGGCCGCCGTGCTGTGGGCGCTCAACGGCCTGCACACCACGCTGGGCCTTCACTACGGGTGGGTGCTGATCCTCTTCGGGTTCCTGGTACGCGGCGTCACCTGGCCGCTGAACGCGCGGGCCATGCGCGCGCAGATGAAGAACATGGCGGTGCAGCCGGTGCTGCAGTCGCGGATGAAGGAGATCCAGGAGCGGCACAAGGGCGATCCGGCGAAGATGAACGCCGAGATGATGGCGCTGTACCAGGAGCTGGGGGTCAATCCGCTGTCGATGATGTCGGGGTGCCTTCCGCTGCTGATCCCCATGCCGGTGATGATCACGCTGTTCTTCGTGTTCCAGAGCGCCATCGAGTTCCGCGGCACCAGCTTCGCCTGGTTCCCCGACCTGTCGCTGCGCGATCCGCTGTACCTGCTGCCGGCGTTCCTGGTAGTGTCGATGTTCGGGCTGCAGTGGGTGAGCACCAAGCTCAGCGGGATGGAGCAGAACGAGCAGACGCGGATGATGATGTACATGATGCCGGTGATGATGGGCATGTTCTTCTTCGCCATGCCGTCGGGGCTCAACCTGTACTATGCATCCACGAACGTCGCCTCGTTCCCCCAGCAGATCCTGATCGCCAACGAGCGCCGCCGCGTGACGGAAAAGCACAAGGCCGAGCAGAAGGTCGCGGTCAAGCACGACGCGCTGAAGCGCATTCCGGCGAATCGGAAGCGCAGATAGGCCATCGCTGGTGTCATCAGAGCGCCCGCTCTCCTGGTGGAGGGCGGGCGCTTTTGCATGGACCGAGCGCCTCTGTCATCCCGACGGAGCGGCCACGATCAGCCTGGCCGCGCATCCCGGACCGCAGCGACCGAGGGATCCGCCATACAGCCCCGGGCGAGCCTCACAGGCGTCGTCACACGAGAACAGGCCAGCCCGCGCAGGCGGACTTCGTGTGGTTGTTGCAGCGACTTCAGTCGCCCGTGGGTGGTCGGGGCCAGGGTCCTCCCTTTCGCGCGCCCCTGCCCCGCCCCATCATCCCCCATGCTCTCGCTCCCCTTCCCCGCCGACACCGTTGCCGCCATCGCCACGCCGCAGGGCCGTGGTGCCGTGGCCCTGCTGCGCGTGTCCGGCCCCCGTGTGGTCGACATTCTCCGCGCCATCGCACCCACCTTAGGCGACATCGCGCCGCGAGTGCAGCGCTTGGTGGCGCTTCGGCATCCCGAGACGGGAGAACTCCTGGACCGCGGCTTGGTGACCTACTTCGCCGCGCCGGCCAGCTACACCGGCGAGGACACGGTGGAGATCGCCACCCACGGAGGCGTGCTGACCCCTCAGCTGGTGCTCGATGCGCTCCTGGCCGCCGGCGCGCGTACTTCCGAGCCCGGCGAGTTCACCCGCCGCGCATACCTGAACGGCAAGCTGGACCTGCTGCAGGCCGAGGCCGTTGCCGACCTGATCGATGGTCGCTCGCGCGCCCTGCACCGCGCGGCCGTGCACCAGATGGAGCGCGGCCTATCCAAGCGCATCGCGGAGCTGCGCGAGGCCATCATCGGCACCGAGGCGCTGATCGCCTACTCCATCGACTTCCCCGAAGAAGACGAGCCGCCCGTTCCCCCAGCCCGCATCCGCGCCTCAGCTGGGGACGTCATCGGGAGGATCGATGCGCTGCTGGCCACCGCGCCAGAGGGCGAGCTGCTGCGCGAAGGCGCGCTGACGGTGCTTGCCGGGCGCCCCAACTCCGGCAAGTCGTCCCTGTTCAACGCACTGCTCGGAACGGAGCGCGCCATCGTCACCGACATCCCCGGGACGACCCGCGACGCGTTGGAGTCATCCGTGTCGATCGACGGCTATCCGTTCCGCCTGGTCGACACGGCGGGGTTGCGGGAGACGGTGGACACGGTGGAGGGGATGGGGATCGAGGTGGCGCGCCGGTACCTGGCCGCCGCGGACCTGGTGCTGTTCTGCGTGGAGGCGGGACGGGAAATGGAGGAGGACGAGGCGGCGTTCGTCGCAGGCGTCGACCCGGCCCGCCTGGTGCTCGTGCGGACGAAGCGCGATCGATACGGCAGCGCGCCGGCGGACGCGTCGGGCGCGATCCCGTGTGTGGCCGTCTCCGCGGTGACGGGGGATGGATTGCCAGAGCTTCGGCAGGCGTTGCTGGGGCGGGCGTTCGGCGGCATCCTCGGCGAGCCGGGAGAGGCGCCGCTGGTCACCCGCGAACGCCACGCGCGCGCGTTGCGGACGGCGCGCGACGAGGTCTGCGATTTTCTGGCTGCCCTGGACGACGACGTGCCGATGGAGTTTGCGGCGACGCACCTTCGCGCGGGCGCGGGGGCGCTGGAGGACCTGGTGGGCGCGGTCTCGGTGGACGACGTGCTCGATCGCGTCTTCGGCAGCTTTTGCGTGGGCAAGTAGCCCCGGACACGCAGGCGGACGGAAAATTCGCGCGAAATTCGCTTTTATCGCACGTGGGACAGCGGGACGAGCCAGAGTATTCCCGAAATCGGGATCGTTCGTTAATCGCGAATCTCGCGAGCCGATTTTCTTCGGGGCAGCTTCGGATTCAGCGGATGATGGCGAACTCACCGTCGCGGAAGCCATCCCCTGAGAATGGAAGTGGTTCCACCGCGTCGACGAGGGCGCCGGGCGGGCCCTTCGCCAGTTGCGCCCGCAACTCATCCAGCCGCGCCTCGGAAGCACGGGCGTGGACGACGACGGCACCGTCCGGCAAGTTGCGGACGGTGCCGGAAACACCCAGCCGGTTGGCGAGGGAGCGGGTCCACCAGCGGAACCCCACTCCCTGCACCCGGCCGGTCACGCGAGAGCCGGCCTCGATCATCCCGTCAGAGGTCTTCCTGGTGGCTGGGAGGACGCGACCCGCCCGTGCTCCCAGCCCCCGACCCGGACGTGCCGGCACGGCTGGCACCCGCCGTCGAGCCGCCGTATCCGCCCGCCGACCCGCCACCGCTGGCCCCAGCCGCCGAGCCGCCGGTGCGTCCGCCCCCGCTGCCAGCGCCCGAGCCACCGCCGCTGCCCGCGGCACGGCCGGTGGAGCCCCCCGCCGATCCGCCCTGGCTGCCACCGCCCTGCTGGCCACCCATGAAGCCGTCGATCAGCTCCGCCAGGAAGCCGCTGCCCTGGCTGTTGGTCTGGCTGAGGAACCCGCGCGCGCCCTGTGCAATGCCGGCGCTGATGCCGCCCATCAGGGCACTGCGAAGCTCCCGCCGCGCGCGCGACGCCTTCGACGTGCCGTAGTCATCGTCGTCGTCGTCCCGAGCCGCCAGCACGAAGCCGATGGCGAACGCCACGCCCAGAATGGGCAGCGGGTTGTCGCGAAGGCGGTCTACCAGGCCGCGCTGCTCCATCGCGCGGTTCGCGCGGTCGCGGGTGGTGCTGGCCACGCGTGCCACCCGCGGCCCCACTTCGCCCGCCAGGTTGCGGGCACCCTCGCCCACGCGGTCGCGGATGGCCTCGGCCGCGCCGCCAAGCCGGCTGCGGCTGCCGCCCTCTTCGCTCCCCGCAAACTGCAGCCCCTCGTACTGGTCACCGCCGCCGGCGCTGTGCAGGCCGCTATGCACATCGCCGGATCCGCCCTTGTCGCCCATGGCGGACGAGCCGCCGGCGTTGCGTCCGGTGCCGCTCATGCCAGATCCCGCTTGGCCTGCTTGATCTCGCTCTGAAGCCATTGCTTGTCCTCCTTGAGAGTCTCGATGGTGAGGGCCGGCGTCACGCTCTCGTGCTTGAGCTTGTTCAGGTTGCTCTTGGCGAGCAACCCGCCGACGATCACGAAAAGCAGTCCGACGATCAGCGCGCCCAGCCAGTACTCGTCGACCGCGTCGCCCACCGCCAGCACCAGGAACAGGATCAGCACCAGGGCGCCGATCAGGGCGATTACGCCGCCGACCGCCACCTTGATGATGTC
>NZ_DATBNB010000538.1 GCF_036554565.1 Longimicrobium sp.
GGGATAGCGATGGTGGTGCTGTCGCGGGGAACGGTGTCGCGCGGAACGGGATCCTGCGCGCAAAGGCCCACCGCCCCCAGCAGGACGGCAATCGCGGCTCCCAGCAGGGCGAAGAGCAAACGGCGGCGCATCACGCGGACGGCGCCTCCGCAGCCGCGGCGCGGCCCATCACCCATTCCACGAAGATGCGCGTGGGAACGCCCGTGCCGCCCTTGGTCAGGTACGACACCTTGCCGTCGCCGTACGCTGTTCCCGCCACGTCCAGGTGCACCCACGGCCAATCGCCCACGAACTCGCGCAGGAACCAGCCGGCGGTGATGGCCCCACCCGCGCGCCCACCCGAGTTCTTGATGTCGGCGTAGTCGCTCTTGATCTGCTCGCGGTAGTCGTCGAACATGGGCAGCTGCCAGCAGCGCTCGCCGGTCGCCTCGCCCGCGGCCAGCACCTCGTCGACCAGCGCCTGGTCGTTGCCCATCACCCCCGTGGCCGCGTGGCCCAGCGCCACCACGCAGGCGCCGGTGAGGGTGGCGGCGTCCAGCATGGCGGCGGGGTCGAAGCGCTTGGCGTACGAGATGGCGTCCGCCAGGATCAGCCGTCCCTCCGCATCGGTGTTCACCACCTCGATGGTCTTGCCGCCGTGCGCGCGAAGGATGTCGCCCGGCTTCATGGCGGCGCCGCCCAGCAGGTTCTCCGACGAGGGGACGATGCCGACCACGTTCATGGGAACGTTCAGCTCGGCGATGGCCTGCATTGCCGCGAGCGTGGCCGCGCCGCCGCACATGTCGAACTTCATGTCCTCCATCCCCGCCGCAGGCTTGATGGAGATGCCGCCCGCGTCGAACGTCAGTCCCTTGCCCACGATCACCAGCGGCTTGTCGCCCTCCGCCCCGCCGCGGTGCTCCAGCACGATCAGCCGCGGCTCCTGCTCGCTTCCCTGCGCCACGGCCAGCAGCGCGCCCATCCCCTCGGCGCGCATCTCTTCCGGGCCCAGGATGGTCACCCGCAGCCCCCGCTCGCCGGCGATGCGCTCCGCCGTCTGCGCCAGGTAGGCGGGCGTCGCCACGTTGCCGGGCAGGTTGCCCAGCGTGCGCGCCAGGTTCTCGGCCCGGGCGACGATCTCGCCCACGCGCGCCCCCTCCGCCGCCTCGCCCGCATCCGCGCCCTCGGGGAGCAGGATGGCGGCCTCGTCGACCGAGACGGGAGCGGGCTTCGAGTCATCCGCGGACTTCATCTCCCGGAACTCGTACGCGCCCAGCACCAGCCCCTCGGCCACGGCACGGACGGCCACGCGGTCCGCGATTACGGACGCGGGAAGGGCGAAGGCGACCGACGCCGCGCGCGACTTGGCGGCCTGCTTGGCGGCGGAGCCGGCGGCCCGGCGCAGGCGCTCCGCCGTCAGGTCCGCCGGCTTGCCCACACCCACCAGCAGCACCCGCTCGGCTGGGACGGCGCCCGCGGCGGGAAAAAAGAGCACCGCCTCGCCCATGGTGCCGCGCAGGTCGCCGCGGGTGCGCAGGGCGGCAAGCTGACCGCCCAGCGCCTGATCGAGCGCGGTGAACGCGGCGTCCTGGTCGCCGCCCTCCAGCACGGGCAGGGCGAGCAGCGGGGCGGCATGGCCGGCGGGGTCGGCGCGCAGCGCGGTGATTCTCATGAGCTGGGTTCGGTGATGAAGGACGTCCGTGCGTGGGAGTACCAAGTTCCAAGTACAAAGTGCCAAGTACCAGGTATCCACACTGGGTACTTGGCACTCGGCACTCGGCACCCCCCTTACATGTTCTCGATGATCTTCCGGCCGAACTCGGAGCAGGAAACCTTGGTCGCGCCCTCCATCATCCGCTCGAAGTCGTACGTCACCATCTTCTGGGTGATGGACTGCTCCAGCCCCCTGATGATCAGGTCCGCCGCCTCGCCCCAGCCCATGAAGCGGAGCATCATCTCGCCGGAGAGGATGACGGAGCCCGGGTTCACCATGTCCTTGCCCGCGTACTTGGGCGCCGTGCCGTGCGTGGCCTCGAAGATGGCGTGGCCTGTCAGGTAGTTGATGTTGGCGCCCGGCGCGATGCCGATGCCGCCCACCTGCGCCGCCAGCGCGTCCGACACGTAGTCGCCGTTCAGGTTGAGCGTGGCGATCACGTCGTAGTCGCGCGGCCGGGTGAGGATCTGCTGGAGGAAGGCGTCGGCGATCACGTCCTTCACCATCAGCTCGCGGCCGTCGCGGCGGATCACCTGCCAGGGCCCGCCCTCGTAGTCCACGGCGCCGTACTCGCGCCTGGCGAGCTCGTAGCCCCAGTCGCGGAAGGCGCCCTCGGTGAACTTCATGATGTTGCCCTTGTGCACCAGCGTCAGCGACGAGCGGCCGTTGGCGAACGCGTAGTCCAGCGCCGAGCGGACCAGGCGCTCCGTCCCCTCGCGCGAGACGGGCTTGATGCCGAACCCCGACGTGTCGGGAAAGCGCACCTTCTTGAAGCGCGGGCCGAAGTTCTCGGCCAGCAGCGCGCGGAACTTGGCCGCGTCCTCCGTGCCTTCCTCGAACTCGATGCCGGCGTAGATGTCCTCCGTATTCTCGCGGAAGATCACCATGTCCACGTCGCCCGGTGCCTTCACCGGCGAGGGCACGCCCTCGAACCAGCGCACGGGGCGCACGCAGGCGTACAGGTCCAGCTCCTGGCGCAGCGCCACGTTCAGCGAGCGGATGCCGCCGCCCACGGGGGTGGTCAGCGGGCCCTTGATCCCCACCAGGTACTCGCGGAAGGCGTCCAGCGTGGCCGCGGGGAGCCAGTCGCCCGTCTGGTTGAACGACTTTTCACCCGCCAGCACCTCCATCCACACGATGCGGCGCTCGCCGCCGTAGGCCTTTTCGACCGCGGCGTCGAACACCGGCTGCGAGGCGGCCCAGATGTCGGGGCCGGTGCCGTCGCCCTCGATGAAGGGAAGGACGGGGGTGCTGGGAACCTGCAGCTTCCCATCCTGGATGGTGATGCGCTCGCCGTCCTGCGGAACGGTGGGCTTCCAGTCGCTCGCCATTGCTGTATCTGCGTCAGTGGAGGTGATTGATGCCGAAAACGAAAACCGGGGCGCGGCGGGGAGCCCGCCGCGCCCCGGAAGCGCGAGTCGCGCTGCCCGTCAGCGCTCCGAGATCGGGCGCACCTTCAGGTCGCGCGGGCCGATGTAGTCGCTCCCCGGCCGGATCAGCCGGTTGTCGACGTACTGCTCCATCAGGTGCGCCGTCCACCCCGGCATGCGGGCGATGGCGAACACGGCCGTGAACAGGTCCATCCCGATGCCCAGCGTGGTGTACACCGAGGCCGAGAAGAAGTCGACGTTGGGGTAGATCTTCTTGCCCTTCCGCTCCATCTCCTCGGCCATGACGGCGCGGATGCGGTCGGAAAGGTCCAGCCACCGGGTTTCGCCCGCCTCGGCCATGATCTTGTCGGCCAGCTCGCGCAGCACCGTGGCGCGCGGGTCGGTGGCCTTGTACACGCGGTGGCCGAAGCCCATCACCTTCTTGCCGCTCGACAGGGCGTTCTGCACCCACTCCTTGGGGTCCTGGCCGCTCTCGTCGATCTCGCGCAGCATGTTCATCACCTCGACGTTCGCGCCGCCGTGGCTGGGCCCCTTCAGGGTGCCGATGGCCGAGGTGATGGCGCTGTACACGTCGGACAACGTGCCGGCGGTGACGCGCGCGGCGAAGGTGCTGGCGTTCATGCCGTGCTCGGCGTGCAGCACCAGCGCCACGTCCATGGTGCGGCAGCGGGTGTCGTTGGCCTCTTCGCCGTTCAGCATGTACAGGAAGTTGCCCGCGAAGCTCAGGCCCGGCTTGGGCTGCAGCGGCTCCTTGCCGTTCCGCACGCGATCGAACGCGGCCACGATGGTGGGCGTCTGCGCCGTGAGGAACATCGCCTTGCGGCGCACCGACTCGGGCGAGATGTCGTCCGCGTCCGCATCGAACATCCCGAGCGCCGACACGGCCGTGCGCACGGCGGCCATGGGGTCGGCGTCCCTGGGATAGTTGCGGATCATCTCCAGCACCTCGGGGCGCAGCGCGTACTGCGGCTCCATCTGGGCGCGGAACTCCTCCAGCTGCTGCTGGTTGGGGAGCTCGCCGTTCCACAGGAGGTAGCACACCTCCTCGAAGGTGGAATTGCGGGCGAGGTCGTCGATGTCGTACCCCGCGTAGATCAGCTCTCCCACTTCGCCGTTGATGTCGCTCAGCCGAGACTGTGCGACGACGACCCCCTCGAGACCCTTGGCAGCCATTTCAGCTTTCTCGTAACGCGATTCCGTGACGACTTTCCGGCTCCGCCGCCGGAACGAATGGCGTGCCTCGCAGCACGGTCCGGGCCAACGGAAGCGCCAACATAGCAACGGCCTGCGACGCCCGCAAGCCGCCGCGGCGTGCGGGTTGCGGAGTGCACGGGCGGGGCACGCACGCGCCACTCCGGCGGCCGGAGCGGCGGCCATCCAGCACACGGGCGAACCACGGGCGGCGGTGGAGGCGGCGAGCGACGCGGAGCTGGTTCAGCGGGTGTTGGGCGGCCACGCGCCCACCTACGAAGTCCTGGTGCGCCGGTACCAGGAATCGCTGTTCCGTCACGCCGTAGGGATGGTGGGCGACTCCGACGCCGCGGCCGACCTGGTGCAGGATTCGCTGGTCAAGGCCTACACGCGGCTGGGCACCTGCGACCCCGACCGGTTCGCCGCGTGGCTCTTCCGCATCCTCCGCAATCGCTGCAAGGACTGGCTGAAGAGCCGCCGCCGCCGCGACGTCCCCCTGGTAGACGACGCGCACGCCGCCCCCGCGTCCGACGACCCCCTCCGCACGCTGGAAAGCACCGAACTGGGCCAGGTGGTCTCCGCCGCGCTCGCCCGCCTTCCCGAGGCCCAGCGCGAAGCCTTCCTCCTGAAGCACGTGGAAGGCCGCTCCTACGAGGAAATGGCCGACATGCTGGACACCGGCGTCAGCGCGCTGAAGATGCGGGTGATGCGGGCGCGCGAGGCGCTGCAGGAGATGCTGCGGGAAAAAATCTGAGGGGCGGGAGCGAGAGAGCCTGCCATCCCCGCCTCCGGGTCCGGCGGTTGAAACCGCAGCTGGAACATCACGAAGTCCGCCTGCGCGGACTGCAGGCGCA
>NZ_DATBNB010000539.1 GCF_036554565.1 Longimicrobium sp.
GCCGCAGCAGCGCCGGACCGACGCCGGGCACCGAGTCCAGGTCGGCGAGCGTGCGGAAGCGGCCCCGCTCCGTCCGCCGGGCGACGATCCGCGCCGCGAGCGAAGGGCCCACGCCGGGAAGTCGGTCCAGCTCGTCCGCGGACGCGGTGTTCGGGTCCAGCCGCTCCCCTTCACCGAGGGGCGCACGGCGGCGCTCGGCGCGGGCGACGGAGTCCGCCACCTCGCCCAGCAGCCGCGACGCCGCAGCGCTTTCCACGGCCGGCGCGCCCGCCAGCGGCGCCGGCCGGTCCGACGCCGCCACGCGCGCCACGGCGCCCGCGGCCAGCAGCAGCGCGGCCACACCCAGCGCCAGGCGCTCCTGCGAGGTGGCCCCCATCCCTCAGTTCTCCCCGGCGGCCGGCTGCTCGCCGAACACGGCAGTCGCCAGTACGCGCCCAACCAGCCCCAGCGTTTCGCGCGAAACGAATTCCGGCTTGTCGGTGATGGCGTGCCAGCGCGCGTTGTCGGGCCCGTACTCGCGGTCGGCGACGATCACCGTGGGGATCCCCGCCGCGGCAAGCACCCGCCCCGCGTTCCGCATGGGCGGAGCAGTCCGCTGCACGAACACGCTGTCCGCGGCCGCCGCCTTCGCCGCCTCCCACACCCGCGCGGTGGCCTCGGCCGCCGTGGCGACGGAAAGCGAGTCGCGCGGGAACTCGGCCAGCTTGTCGCCCACGCCCTGCAGGACCACGGCGTAGCGGGGGCGATAGCCGGGCATCTGGGCCAGGAAGTGGCGGGTGCCCGCGAAGTCGGCCTCGTCGCGGAAGTCGTCGCCATCCGCGAACAGGATGTCGACGCCCACGGGCGCGGGCTGCTCCTTCAGCAGCTGCGCGATTTCCATCAACACCGCCACCCCCGAGGCGTTCACGTTGGCACCGGGGGTGGGAAAGCGGCGGTCCAGCGGATCGTACGAACCGTCGGCGCGGCGGCGGGTGTCGCGGTGGGCCACCAGGAGAATGCGCTCCTTGAGCTCGGGGCGAAATCGGGCCAGCACGTTGGTCAGCTTCACGGGCCGCCCGCCCTCGCCCGGCGCGGTGAACGGCTGCTGGATGACGGTGTCGGCGCGGAACTTCAGCTCGTCCACCAGCCACAGCAGCTGCCGCCGGCTCCCCTTGTCGCCCGGGTACCGCGGCCCGAAGCCCACCTGCGCGGTCAGGTGCGTCCATGCCCGGGCCGCGCTGAACTCCGGCGGGGGCGGCGCGGCCCGCGAGCAGGAGGCCAGCAGCAGGGTGAGAGCCGCCGCTGCGGAACGGGCGCGCCCGCGCGTTGGTATCAAGGAGTCTCGCCAGGTCGGGGGAGCGGGGCGAAAGGCTGGCGGCGGCTTGGCGCCGCCCCTTTCGCGGGCGTATACTAGGAGCCGTTCCCTTTCAGGGGCAAGGCCCGGAATCAGCGGATGAAGATCCTTACGCGGTACCTGATGCGGGCGCACCTGGGCCCGTTTCTTTTTTCGTTCTGCGCGCTCACCGGGGTGATCCTGATCAACACCCTGGCCAAGCGCCTTGCCGACCTGGCCGGCAAGGGGCTGCCCATGCGCGTGATCCTGGAGTTCTTTGCCCTGGCGCTCCCGGCCACCATCGCCCTCACCTTTCCCATGGCGGTGCTGGTGGCCGTGCTGTACACGTTTTCCACCCTGGTGGCGGAGAACGAGATCACGGCCCTCAAGGCCAGCGGGGTGGACCTCCGCCGCCTGCTGGCGCCCCTGCTGGTGGCCGCGGGGGTGATCGCCGGCGCCATGGTGGTGTTCAACGACCGGGTGCTCCCCGAGGCCAACCACCGCTGGAGCCAGCTGATCGTGGACATCGGCCGCAAGACGCCCACCTTTCTGCTGCAGGAGCAGACGCTCAACCGCATCTCGCCGCAGACGGGCGGGAGCGTGCTGTACCTGCGCGCGGGGCGCATCGAGCCGGGCACCAACCGCATGTGGGACGTGCAGATCTACGACGTCACCAACGCCACGCGCATGCGCACCATCTTCGCCGACTCGGGGCGCGCCATGTTCAGCGCCAGCGGCAGCGACATGATCATGCAGCTGTACGACGGGCACACCCGCGAGGTGGCGTCGGACGACCCGGCGAGCTTCCGGCGGGTGTACTTCCAGCGGCAGGTGTTCGGCATCCCGGGGATCAGCAACCAGCTCACGCGCAACGACCGGCCCGACGGCTACCGGGGCGACCGCGAGATGACCGTGGGAATGCTGCAATCGCAGATCGACACCCTCGCCCGCCAGCGACGCGACGCGGTGAAGGAGCTGCGCCAGACCGCGTTGGCGGACCTGGAGTTCGCCGTCACCGGCAAGGCCCCGGCCGCGGATGTGGGTGCGGCCGTGGCGCTGGACAGCTACATGCCCGAAAGCACGGTGGCGTCGCGCACCCGCCGCACCGCCGACGCGCTGGCCAACCTGCGCCGTCAGGTGGAGCAGGTGGAGGAAAGCATGCGCAACTACGAGGTGGAGATTCACAAGAAGTACTCCATCGCGCTCGCCTCGCTGGTGTTCGTCATCGTGGGCGCCCCGCTGGCGCTGCGCTTCGGCGGCGGGGGCATCGGCATGGTGATCGCCACCAGCATGGTGGTGTTCTCGCTGTACTACGTGGGGCTGATCGGCGGCGAGTCGCTGGCCGGGCGCGGCTACGTGACCCCGCTCTTCGCCATGTGGGTAATGAACGCGCTGATGACCGTGGTGGGGCTGATGGGGCTGGCCACCATGGGGCGCGAATCATCGACGGCGCGCAGCGGCATGTGGGACGGCGTGCTGCAGGCGCTGCGCGGGTTGCCCCTGCGCCGGGGGGCAGGCCGATGACCCGGCTGCTGGACCGCTACATCCTGCGGCAGTTCATCTACACCTTCATCCCGCTGGCGACGGGGCTGCCGCTGTTGTTCATCATCGCCGACATCACCGACAACATCGACACGTACATGGACCGCGGCATCGCCATGAAGAACCTGGCGCTGTCGTATGCCTACCAGTTCCCGCTGTTCGTGCTGTACGCCTTTCCCATCGCCGCGCTGGTGGCCACGGTGTTCACCATCGGCGGGATGACGCGGCACCAGGAGATCACGGCGGCCAAGGCGGGAGGCATCAGCTTCTACCGCATCTTCCTTCCCATCGGCGTGCTTTCCGTGGTGATCGCCGCGGGGGCGCTGGCGCTGGGCGAGCTGGTGCCGGTAACGCTGCGCAAACGCGCCGAGCTCATCGAGCCGGGCCGTGCCGCCGACACGGGGCCGCGCATCAACTTCGTCTTCCAGACGGAGCGCGAGGGGGTGCTCAGCGCGCGGCGGCTGGAGCCCAGGGCCGGCGAGATCACCGAACTGGTGCTGGAGCGCAACGCCACCGCCAGGGCGCCGGGCATGCACCTGCTGGCGCGCCGCGCCGTGTGGCGCACCCGCGGCGGGTGGCGGCTGGAAGACGGGTGGAAGCGGGAGCTGCTCGCCGACGGCACCGAGAAGGCCACCCGCTTCGACACGCTCGGCGTGCCGGGGCTGGTGGAAACGCCCGAGGAGCTGCTGGCCGAGCCGCGCGAGCCCGAGGAAATGCGCTACGCCGAGATGACGCGCTTCATCGGCGCCATCGAGCGCTCCGGGGGCGACGCGCGCCCGCTACGGGTGGAGCGGGCGCAGAAGCTGGCCATTCCCATGGCGGTGGTGGTGATCGTGCTGTTCGGCGCGCCGCTGGTCACCTCGTCGCAGCGCGGTGGGACGGCGTACGGCGTGGGCGTAAGCCTGGGAATCACCATCGTTTACATGCTGCTCTTCCGCGTGGGCAAGGCGCTGGGCAGCAGCGGCGCCATCGACCCGCTGATCGCGGCGTGGGGCCCCAACGCCATCCTGCTGGTGGCCGGCCTCTTCCTGATGGCCCGCGTCCGCACGTAAGCGTCGGGACCGCCGAGTTCCCCGCCCGCCCGGACCCGGCTCCCGGCGGGCGGCTCCGTTTCAGGCCGCCGCGGCCCAGAGCGCCGCCGTCTCCATCCGCCGCCGCTCGATGGCGTCACCCGGGTCCCCCCGCGACGCGAGGTGCGCCTCGACCAGGGCGTTGTACTCGTCCTTAACGGCCTCGGCGCGCTTGCACGCGTGCCACAGCTCGTCGGCTTGGTCCAGCTCCAGCACCTCGGGGAACTCGGGGCTGTTCACCCAGTCCAGCCACTCACCGAGCGGCTTTGGAGTGCCGGCGCCCTCGCCGTAGAACCCCGCCCGCACCCGCTGCGTCGCAACCAGCGCGTCGTCGCCGTGAACGATGACCCGGTAGCCGAAGAAAGCCTCCATCGCGTCGCGGATCTCCTGCGCAGCCATCTCCCGGCGCATGATCGTGTCGCGCCGGAGCGCCTCGTCCCGGAACTTCTCGCGCTCCTGATATGAGTCCGGCACCTCGTAGCGGACAAAGTGCGCCTCGTCGGGATCTGGTTCCGCCCGGGTGACCCTCGCCTGCCGAGCGCCGTACAGCGCCACCTCCCGCCGCTCGGCGAGTTCCTCGTCCGACCAGCCCTGTGCCGCCGCGTGGTCCCTGAGGATGGCGTCCAGCCGTGCGGCGAGCGCTTGCGCCCGCTCCATGATCTCGCGAGCGCGCTCGACTTCCTTGACGGTCAGCGTCTTTTTCCTGGCGTAGCGTTCGCCGCAGAACCATCCGCGGCCGTCCGCGATCTCATCGTACTCCGGGGCGTCGTACCAGTATTCTCCTTGCGGGGCGACCCCTTCGTGCGTCACGAGCGTCCAATGGGCAATGATGGCCTGCTCGGCGGCACGGATCTGCTCACCAGCCAACTTACGCCATGCCCGCGCATCGCCAGCACGCGCTTTGCCGCGGAGGTATTCGCGGTCATCTTCGCTCAGCGGAATCACGTGGCGGCTGGGCCGAAGATTCTTCAGCTCGTATTCGTCGCGCATCTCAATTTCGGCGTCTTCGGCCATACCTATTCTTCTCCCTCCTCGTCGCGCGGCGGGCGCTGATGATCCGCGTCCAAGGCCCGCGTTCCGTGTAGATGACGGTGAGCACTCGGAGCCGATCGGACATCCCGACCAGGATCATCCGGGCTTCCTCGAGTGAGTGGTCGAGGTCCGGTTCATCACTGGCCTGCTCATCATAGAACACCGTCTCCGCTTCTTCGAAGGAGATGCGGTGTTTCAGCAGGTTGCTCGCCGCCTTCTCGGGATCCCAGTCGAACTGCAAAGCTCACTCCGTCTCATCGGCCTGTCAACCAGCAAAGTGGACCGAAGCTACGGGCGAAGTGAACAGAGTGGAAGGGGTGGAGAAAAACTGGTACCACCTGTGTCGGGAAGCGATTTTGCTGGTGTTTTCAGCCCGTGGCCCGAATGATGAGGCGAGGTCCACGGACGCCATCGTCCGCACGATCCGATCACCCCCAGCCCGACGTCCCGATGCTCTCGCAGATGCTGAAACGCGCCTTGCTGCCCCTGCTCGCCGCCGTGCTGGCCGCCTCGTCGGCGGAGGCGCAGATGCGCACCGCCAAGCCCGTGCTGCACGGCCGCCACTGGATGGCCATCACCGGCAAGCCGCTGGCGGCCACGGCGGGCGCCATGACCTTTCAGCGCGGCGGCAACGCGGTAGATGCCGCGTGCGCCATGCTGGCGGCCACGTCGACGATGTGGGACGTGCTGAGCTGGGGCGGCGAAACCCAGGCGCTGATCTACAACCCGAACACGGGGCAGGTGATCGGCATCAACGCGCTGGGCGTGGCGCCCACGGGGGCCACACCGGAGTTCTTCCGCTCACGGGGGATGCAGTATCCGCCGGAGTACGGACCGCTGGCCGCGGTGACGCCCGGAACGCCCGGCGGCCTGCTGGTGATGCTGGCCGAGTACGGCAAGCTGTCGCTGAAGGAGGTGCTGGAGCCCGCAATCCAGATGGCGGACGGCTACCCCATCGAGGCGCAGACGGCCAACAGCATCGAGCGCAACAAGGACCGCATCCGCGAGTGGCCCTACTCGCGCGCCGTCTTCCTCCCTCACGCCGGCGAGAACCGCGAGGCGCCGCGCCCGGGCGAGATCTTCCAACAGCCGGACCTGGCGCGCACCCTCCGCCAGCTGGTGGAGGCCGAGCAGCAGGCGCTGGCGGCCGGCCGCAGCCGGCGCGAGGCAATCATGTCGGCGTACGAGCGCTTCTACCGCGGCGACATCGCACGCGAGTTCGTCCGCGGCGTGCAGGAGCAGGGCGGGCTGATCACGCTGGACGACCTGGCGCGCTGGGAGGTGAAGGTCGAGCAGCCGCTGTCCGTAGACTACAAGGGCATCCGCGTCTACAAGCTCAGCCAGTGGACGCAGGGCCCGGCCATGCTGCAGGCCCTGAACATCCTGGAGAACTTCGATCTCAAGTCGATGGGCTACAACAGCTCACGGTACATCCACACGCTGTACCAGTCGATG